>CADCQA010000224.1 GCA_902803415.1 uncultured Spirochaetaceae bacterium
ACCGCCTGGAGCGTCGTCACAATCATGCGGCGCACCGGGTAGCCGGCCTGGATAAGCGCGTGAAGCGGCATCATGTATGTCTGCAGCGAACAGTTCGGCTTAACGGCGATAAAGCCCTTCTTCCAGCCGTGATGTTCCTGCTGCTTCCTGATGATGTCAAGGTGCGCCCAGTTTATTTCCGGCACCAGCATGGGCACGTCTTCCGTCCAGCGGTTGGCACTTGCGTTGGACACAACGGGGATTCCCTCCGCTGCGTAGCGCTCTTCCAGAGCCTTTATCTCGTCCTTGCTCATCTCCAGCGCACTGAAGACAAATGAACATTTGCCAAGCGCAAGCTTTTCGTCGTTTGCATCCTGCACGGTAAGGCCAGCCACAGCGGCGGGAATATCCGCACCGATAAGCCAGCGGTTTGCAACGGCATCCTTGTACAGCTTGCCTGCGCTGCGCGGGGAAGCGGCAACATACGTAACCTCAAACCAGGGGTGGTTCTCAAGCAGCTTGATATAGCGCTGCCCCACCATGCCAGTGGCGCCAAGAACGCCGACTGCTATCTTGCTCATATATTACACTCCTTCAGGGCTGCCTGAATAATCTTCTGGGCCTCAGGGCGGGCCTCGACCAACGGCAGGCGGCAGGCACCGGCCGGAAGCCCCTTTACATTCATCGCATACTTGATGCTGCTGGGGTTTCCGTCGCAGAATGCCGCGCGGAAGAAAGGCTGCAGCCGGTAATGGATTTTGCGGGCGGCAGCAAAGTCACCGGAAAGTCCATCATGCACCAGCTCCGTCATCAATGCCGGGATAAGGTTCGTTACCACAGAAATCACCCCGTCACCACCAGCGGCCAGAAGCGGCAGCGTAAGCCCGTCATCTCCGCTCAGCACAGAAAAATCAGGATGAGCAGAAACAACTTTCTCGATCACTTCCATCATCTGCGAGATGCTGCCGCTTGCTTCCTTGACTCCCGCAATGTTCGGGAGCTCCGCAATGCGGGCAAGCAGCGGGACGGAAATGTTCTTGCCGGTACGTCCCTGTATATTGTAGACAATAATAGGAATACCGACCTTAGAGACTGCCTCAAAGTGGCGGAAAATACCCTCGTCACTCGGCTTATTATAATAAGGAGTCACAACAAGGGCGTAATCAGCCCCCGCTTTTTTTGCGCGCTCCGTGTATTTTACTGCATCGCGGGTGTTGTTGCTGCCGGCTCCCAGCACAACTTTCACCTGTTTGCTGTTTTTCTTGTTCCAGTCACGGACAAGCTGCATGGAAATGTCGATGAGCTTGTCCTCCTCATCCTCGTCAAGCGTGGGCGTCTCACCGCTTGTACCGAGCGGTAAGATTCCGTCAATGCCCTGCTCCAGCTGGAACATGACATTCTTCCTGAAACCGTCATAATCGATGGAGCCGTCTCCGTTCATCGGCGTAATCATGGCGGTAAAAGAACCTTGCAATTTAGACATAGCGCACAGCTCCTTAGTGCAGGGGAACTTCGGAAGCCGGGGAACTCTGCATTCCCTGTAACTCCGCCGGAACCCTGCATTTTCCGGTAAATTGGAGCAGTTTCTGGAACTGCTTCTGTCGCATTATTACATATTTATGCAAAATAATCAATGGAAAACGGAATACAAGTCAGGACTCCGCATGCAGAAACCATGCAGACCCGGCGGGAACAATCCCGGCGGGAAACAAAAAAAGCGGCGGGTACAGCAGCTGCCGTCTTTTCAAGCACCGGCTCCTGTACCCGCCTTACCAAACTCCGATTTGTCCTCAGTTTGTGGGAGGACCCCACGCTCTATATAATCACAACTCCGGTTTTCGCAGGAAGAACACAGTTCTTTCCTGTTCATCAAAAAACTACCATGAGCAGCGTACAAACACAAGTTGCAAAGCTGCCATAAACAGGGTATTTTTGTACCATGTTTATGGTATTTTACCCTTCACTTTTTGCAAAACCTAAGTTATACTGCATGTATGTATGAAAAAAAAGCTGAAAAATGGATTTTTTTGCGGCAGCATGCCCGCACATATATGGTACACCTGCTGTGCTGCCTGCTGCTGGCAGTGCAATCCGCCGGAGCAGAACCCTTCCTTCAACATTTGGACTACGGCTACATAAAGCAGTCGCGCCAGCCAATCCAGCTTAAAGTTTCGTATTTCATAGACAGCACTACCAGCTATAATTACTGGAATATTCCGCAGGAAAAATTCAGGGAAACCTCTGCATGCTTCAATCCCGGCTTCCACAGCGGCATACTCTGGCTGGACATACAGTTTGAAGCGCCGCCGGCGGGCCGGGGCAACTATACGCTGGATTTCGGCGCAGAAGGCATAGAGGTAGCAGAAGCCTTTATCCGCAAGAACGGCGAGTGGGAATTCTACGGAAGGACAAGCCGCATCCTGCCGCAGGAACAGGTTTCGTCCAGCTCCATGCGGCAGAAGATTCCCGTAAACCTTGTTGAATTTACCGACGGCAGCACCCATCACATACGGATAAAGGTGCTCTCTCACTTTGGCAGCAGCCTTTCACTGCACCTGACGCCGGCCCGCACCGCAGAGCAGCACACGCTGGCGCTCTCCATCCTGCACGCCATGTTCACCATCCTTGTCATGACAACAGCTGCGCAGCTGTTCCTCTTCGGGCTGGAACTGAAAGACAGCGCGCTGCTGCTGCTGGGCACCGGCAGCATTGTGTTTTCACTCTTCGTGGCGCAGGTAACGGGGGCGGGGCCTGTTTTTGCATGGAACCCGCTGTCGGTACGGACAACGAGTCCCCAGTGCATCACCTACATCCTTGTGTACACGCTCATTGTCCTTTTTACCGGCTTTTTCTTCCGGCTGAAACAGCTCCGGCACATTCACTACCGCTTTCCGGTGGACAGCATTGCGCTGAATACAGTGCTCGTGTTCACCGCTACCGGGCTGCTCCTGCTGCTGGCGGATGAAACGCCGGAACTCAGCGCCAGAATGTTCAGCGCCACCATCATCGTTTCGTCCCTCACCTTTGCAGCCATCACAGCGGTCAGGTTCTTCCGGAAATCATCCCCGCTGCCCCCCTCCATCTGCTGGTGGACGCCAACCTTTGTCGTTATCGCCGCACTGCAGGGGCTGCGCATCCTGAAAACAGGCGGAATTATTCCCGCGTCCCTGTTCTACGATAATTATCAGCTTTCCTACTATTTATTTTTTCTCCTCATCATGATGCCTCCTTTAATCGGCGCCATCCGCAAGCAGAGCAGAAAAATCAAGACCCTGCAGGAAGGCATCAGGGTGGCACAGGCGCAGGTTTCCGGGCTGCGCAGGGACAACAAATTCCTGAACGCCGCCGTGCAGGAACTTCTGGACATGAGTTCCGTCATCCAGCATGCCATCCGGCTGCCGCTGTTCAACATAGCAGGCAGGGACGCAGAAGAATCACGGCAGCTCATCGAAACGAGTGCCTCGTGCAGCGTTGACCTGCTGCAGCTGCTCAACCTGCAGCAGCGCGGCATCGAGCCGGAAACCGGTGCTATCCAGCTTAAGGATTTTCTGAGCAGCTGCATCGCACCGGCCGCGCAGTTTGCACGGCAGAAGGGCATTTCCATACAGCAGAAGCCGGCATTCCCCGAAGACACGGTCGTCACTTTCAGCCCGAACATACTGGAGCTGCTTGTCGTAAACCTGCTCATCAGCATCATAAAGGCAAGCCCCGCCGGTTCGCTGCTGAACTGCGAGCTGCTGCTGGAGGCTGATTTCCTGCACTTCAGGATCCGCAGCCACACAAGCGGCAGGAACATGCAGCAGGACGGCGAAAGCATGGAACGGACGTTCAGTCTTGACCTGGTGGAAAAGCTGTGCTCGCTGTACAAAGGCTCCTTTGTTGTGGTGCCGCACACCAAGGGCTACGAATTTTCCGCGCGCATACAGTGCCCGGCAGTGCCCCCCGACGAAAGCAGCGGCAGGCGCTACACGCGTTCCTGCTACGCACATCCCGGCATGCAGGACAACGGCGCAAAACAGAAAAACGGAGGAGCGGAACAGAAAGCCCCCGCACTGGCAGCCACCGTGCTCATTGCGGGCAACAAGGAGAACAACAATATTTTTCTGCGGGAACTGCTGCAGGAACAATGCACCGTTACAAGCGTAACAGACGGTGTGGACGCATGGCGGCTGCTCAACAGCAAGGAAGCGCCCCTGCCGGACATTGTCATTGCAGAGCAGAGCCTAGACCTCATCTCCGGCATGGAACTGTACCGGAGATGCAGGAACACGCCCGCGCTGCAGGACATTCCCTTCATCATGCTGCTGGAACCGAGCGAACGGCAGAAAAAAACAGAGCTCATGCAGCAGGGCATTGCCTGGTGCCTCACCAAGCCGTTTTCTGCCGAAGACCTGCTGAACGCAGTATTCTCGGTACTTTCCGTTACGGAGCGGGCCAAGCACGCGGTCATCTCGCACCTGAACACAGCCTTTTCTTCCGGAACCCAGGAAGTGCTGGAGGAAAAGGGCGGGCTTCCGTCCGCGGAAGATGCGGGAAGCATGTTCAGCACGGAGAATCCGGAGGCAAAGCTGTCTCACCGGGAAGAACAGATTGCCCTGCTCATTTCAGAAGGCCGGAGCGACAAGGAAATCGCAGAGCTGCTGCACATATCGCCGGCGACCGTTTCCACGCACAACAAGCGGCTCTTTAAGAAGCTGGGCGTGCACAGCCGTGTTGAGCTGATGGGAAAAGTTCGGTAAAATAGAGCCAGTTTCAGGAGGACATTTTGGCAGGAAATACATTCGGAGCGCTTTTCAGGGTAACGACCTTTGGAGAAAGCCACGGCGCAGGACTGGGCTGCATTATAGACGGATGCCCGGCAGGCATAGAGATTGACACGGCGTTTATCCAGGAAGAACTTGACAAGCGCAAGCCGGGGTCGCAGGGCAATGCCGCGGTAACAGCACGGAAAGAAGCAGACGCGGCGGAAATCCTGAGCGGTGTCTTTGAAGGAAAATCCACGGGAACGCCCATCGCCATGCTCATCAGAAACACGAACCAGCATTCCGGCGATTACGGCAGCATAAAGAATACCTTCCGCCCCGGTCATGCAGATTTTACTTACTTTGCAAAATACGGCATCCGGGACTACCGCGGGGGCGGGCGTTCCAGCGGCAGGGAAACCTGTGCACGCGTAGCAGCCGGGGCGGTTGCAAAGCTGCTGCTCAGGCAGCAGGGTATTTCCGTGTGCGCATACACGCTGCGGGCTGCCGGCATCTCCTGCACGGAAATCCACCCGGAAGAAAAAGAGCACAACCTTATGCGGGCTGCGGACAGCAAGGCGGCGCTCCTTATGCAGGAGCGGATAGAAGCGCTGCGCAAGGAAGGCGACAGCGCCGGCGGCATTGTGGAATGCACGGTACACGGCGTTCCGGCCGGGCTGGGCGAGCCGGTTTTCGATAAGCTGGATGCAGTGCTGGCGCAGGCAATGCTTTCCATCGGGGCGATAAAGGGCATTGAATTCGGCAGCGGCTTTGCGGCGGCAGATGCACGCGGCAGCACCAACAATGACCCGATGGCAGCCGGCCCGGCATTCCGCACGAACAATGCAGGCGGCATACTCGGCGGCATATCGCGCGGGGACGACATTGTGTTCCGCGTGGCAGTCAAGCCCGTACCGAGCATCTACCTGCGGCAAGAGACCATCACTACGGAAAACGAGGAATGCAGCATAGAAATTGAAGGGCGGCACGACGTCTGCCTGTGCCCGCGCATCGTTCCGGTTGTGGAAGCAATGACAGCGCTTACGCTGGCAGACCTGTACCTGCGCAACAGGAGCGCCCGCAGCTGAACCTGCAAAAGGATGAACCATGAACACGAGTAAAAAAAGACGATTTTTTTTCCCCGTCCTGATTGCCGTCATCGTAACAGGCATACTGCTTCTTGCAGCATGCGCCTCGCTGTCTGCGCTGGAAGCAGTTCAGCCGGAAGAACCGGGCAGGCGGACGGAAGCGGAAGAGCGATATCTTTCCTCCGTGCTGGATACGCTCTACCCGGAGCGGACATCGCCGGAACTAAGTGCGCTCCCCTACCCTGCAGCGCCCGCGCAGCTTGCCGTGAACGCGGGCAGCGCCATTCTGGTAGACGTGCAGACGGGAAGCATCCTCTACGAAAAAAATGCGGACGAATCAATTCCTCCGGCATCGATGACAAAGCTGGTGGAGATGTACGTAGTGTTCAAGGCGGTGGAAGACGGGGAAGTCAGCCTTGACGACGAAGTTCCCCTGCCGCCGGAAAGCTGGGCGGAAAACCTGCCGTCGGATGCATCGCGCATGTACCTGGGCGAAGGACAGCACGTAACGCTCCGGGAGCTGCTGCTGGGGCTTGCCATAGCAAGCGGCAACGATGCCTCAATTGCAGTCGCCCGCTATGTCTGCGGCAGCATGGAAGACTTTGTTGCCCGCATGAACAGCACGGTCAGCAGCATGGGACTCACCCGCACGCACTTTGTAGAATCGAGCGGCTACAGTGAGGAAAACCGGACGACCGCCCGCGAATTCGCCGCGTTCTCGCGCATGTACCTGAAAAAATATCCGCAGTCGCTCAGCCTGTTCCATGCGCAGGCACAGCTGCGCTACCCCCAGGCAAAAAACCTGCCGGCGCAGCAGCGTCATCTGGGCGATTCACTGGCAATCACTCAGCGCAATACAAACAAACTGCTTGGAAAGATTCCCGGCTGCGACGGACTCAAGACCGGCTACATTGATGAAAGCGGCTACAACATTGCGCTGACCGCAGAACAGAACGGTACCCGCTTCCTTTCCATCACCATGCGCGGGCCGGGGCATTCCACCGCAGAAGGCAACCTGTACCGCGTCGCAGACGGGCTGACGCTGTTCAACTACGCGTTCTCGCACTTTGCCGACTACCATGCCCCGCAGCAGGGGGAACACGAATTTACCGTGGGGCTGACGGGGGCGCAGGGAAAAGCAATCAAGCTGGTACCGGCACTGGACGAAACCTTTACGGTACCCTTCATCGCGGGCGATTCACCCACCGGAGCCGCGGCTTCCGTCCATGTGCGCGCCGACGTGCCGGACTGCCTGTACGGAGGCATCCGCTGCGGGCAGCAATACGGCACCCTTACGTACTATCTGGAAGACAGCATACTGCGGACGGTGCCGCTTGTTGCAGACCGCGATGTTCCGGCGGCAGGACTCCCCGGAAGACTCTGGGGAAAGCTTCTCTACCGCCTGGCGCTGTTTTTTGTACAGTTAGTCAAGCAGTGATTCAATTCCCACAATTTCGCAGCCGCTGTCCAGCAGGGCTGCCAGGAACAAATCAAAATGCTCGTACAGCACATCGCCCGTTGCATTTCCCACGGTAAAGGGCAGAATCATGCCGTCGTAGAGCATCGATATGCAGGCATCAATATAGTTTGAAGTGCCGAGCGACTGCAGGATCCGCTTGTCAAAATAATTGCTTGCGGCATCCACATAGCGGTAGCCGGACGCCTGCCCTGCGGCAACCAGCGTGCGGTCCGCCTGATAGGACGGTGCATGCCAGAGCAGGGAGAATTCCCTGCCGGTAACAGCAAAGAATTCATCTTCGTTGCGTGCCAGGCCGCGGCGGATAAATTCCGTATCAATCCGGTATTCCTTTGACAGCAGGTTCACGTTGCTGCAGAACGCGGAAGCACAGTCATTGCCGGAATCCGCAACCAGTTTTGTTTCCATCGGGTAACGGCGAATGAATTCCCCGTTGATGAAGAAGGTCGCCTTTACGCGGAACGAGCCGAGCACAGAGAGAATGCGGGCAAGGCCTTCCGCGGAATCAACGGCATCAAAGACCAGCGCAATTTTTTTCCGTTCCGGGGCGGTATCCTGCGTATCCACATAGAGCGGATACGTATAGGCATCGCCGGACAAATGCCGCACAAAGAGCGCGTTCGCGTACTTGCGGTTCTTTGCGGCAGCGGCATAGACGCGGAAATTCCCGTTTTTTTCAGACCGCCCCGCAGCGGGAAGCTCCCTGTCATAGGTATTCCAGCAGCCGCGGACCGTATCGTACACATACAGCTGCGGGGAAGACGCCGTGCGGGCGACAATCCGGCCGCCGTCCCAGCAGGCTTCTGCAACAGAAGACAGGAACAGCACAGGCGCAATCGAAATCGTATCGGAAAATGACCACAGCCGCACGGTTTCCGCCCCGCCCACATAGATGCTTCCGGAACTTGCCCATGCAAGCGAGATGACGCGTTCCCCGGTACATTCGGCAAGCAGCATCCAGTCCTTAAGCCGGTACACAGAAACCTTGTCGCCGTCAATGAGCGCAATCCGCGAGCCGTCGGGGGAAAGCTGCGGGCGCAGCGGGGCATGCTGGTCAAGGCGCAGGGGCGCGTCGGAGGAAAGCTCAAAGACTGCGCCGACTTCGCTCCCGCCGCTGTAGGGAATGTAGGACACCCACAGAAACGGCTTCTGCCCGTCTGCCCAGAAGACCATGCAGTCTGTAAGCGAGCCGTTCACGCGCGAAAACGAAAACTGCGAACGGAGCTGCACATAGTCGTAGCTTTCCCGGTTTACCGTACAGAACGAAAGGAATTTACCGCCGGTGTTCACTACCAGCTGCTTTCCTTCGTCGTCGCACCAGAAACTGTCGCGGGCGGGGTCAAAGGGCAGCAGAAGGCGGCCGACAATGCTGCCGCTGCCTATAAAGGACGAATACAGGCCGCGGATGTACAGCTCGTCCTCCTGGATGCAGTACACAATGTCCCCGCTGATGTAGACAAGGCTCTTGCTGCCCGTCCACACGGCATTCCTGACGGAACCGGGACCAATGCGGCGGTATTCCTCGGCAACAGCATTGCTGCCGAACGCAATCGACGGATTCACAAAATACAGCGTTCCGTCCTTTTCGTAGAGCAGGAAGGAACTGTCGGGAGACCATTTTACCTGGACGCTGCCGTAACTGAAGGGTACTTTGTCAACCAGCACGCGCTGTTCGCCGCTTACGGCATTCTGCAGCATGAGCTGCCCTTCCGCGGAAAAAGTTTTCTGCACGTAGCAGAGCCAGTTTCCGTTGGGGCTTGCCGAAACCGGGCCGGTGCGCACATGCGACACGGGCAGCGTTCCGGCAGCGGCATCCCACTGCGTCCATTTGAGCATAGAATTCTTAAGGGAAGCGGCGGAACGGGTATAGCGTACAGTGCCGTAACGGTTCCGCACCTGCAGGATTCTGCCGCCGCCCAGCGTTTCAAGGCGTTCCGGCCAGCAGGTAAGGATGCGCGGGCTTTCCTTTGCACCCAGCGGCCCCAGGCGGGCAAGGAAAAGGCTTGTGCAGTTCCCGGAACCGGGCATCTCCTGCGATGCAGTAAAAAGCAGGTTGTCAGCGGCATTTATGTCGATGTTGCCGAACCGTATGCCGGTCCCGTCCTGGGCGGCTCCCGGGCCCGCGCACGGAAGCAGGACAAGCAGGCACAGCAGTACCCGGATGGCAGATTTTCCTGTCATGCAGCCCCCTTATTTGAGCACGGTCATGGGATTCACCAGCTTGCCGTTCTTGTACACCGTAAAATGCAGGTGCGGACCGGTAGAATACCCGGTGCTGCCAACCTCGCCAATCTTTTCGCCCTGATTCACAAAGGCACCTTTCTTCGTGCTGATTTTGCTCATGTGGCCGTACAGCGTCTGGTAGCCGTCAATATGCTTGATGATGACATAATTCCCGAACACGTTCGACCAGCCCACAAAGGCAACCGTTCCGCTCAGGGCAGCATTGATGCGGGTACCCGTCGGGCATGCCATGTCTATGCCGGTATGTGAAGAGTTCACCCCGGTAATCGGATCCTTGCGCGCACCAAAGCCGGAGCTGAGCCGCCACTTTGCCGTAATCGGATAGGTAAAACGTTCGCCCATCGCCTTCTGCAAAGACTGCTTGTCCATCTTTGCGCCGGGAATAAAGAGCACCTGCCCCACCGTGAGCACGGAGCTGTCAAGGTCGTTCACGTCAAGCAGATCCTCGTAGGCAACCGCGTACTTTGCGCTCAGGCCCTCCAGCGTCTCGCCTGCCGCAACGACATGCTTCATGCCGTCCATGGAAGGAACGGTCAGCTTCTTGCCGGAATAGAGGTAGCGGACGTTCGCAATGTCATTCATCGCGATGAGCGTGGATATATTGGACAGCCCGAATTTCTGGCTGATGGAGCCGATGGTATCGCCGGAGCGGACAACATACTGCTGGTAGGTCACCGGTTCCTTGTATGCGGCCTCGGACAGAGATGCCAGCGCCGTACCGTCTGCGGACACAAGATTTCCGTCAAGGTCAAAATACGTGTCCTGTGCCAGCGCAAAATCGAACATAGCCTTGTCCAGGTAATCGTTTTCAACGGCGCCGGAATTTGCAAATATGACGGGACGCGCAAAAGATTCTGAGTAATTGATTGCCTTCAGCACCAGGAAGGGAACGGCAGCGCACAGCAGGGCAAAGGGAAGTACCTTCAGGACTTTCCGAACATTGAGCACACGCCGCTCTGAGCGCTGCCTAGCACGGTCTCTGCCACGCGCACCAGCACTGGCGGCCGCCAGCCGCCGCATCCGCTGGAAAGAAAACGGAATCGGAACAGAATATGCGGGAACTGCGCGCGGGGCGTAGGAATTTTTAACAAAAAAACTTATGACTTCCATGTTCCTTATATCGACATAAATACATTTCAATATTAGAATGTGACGAACAAGAGAGGGAGCTTCAAGAGCCGGGCAAGTTTTGAAACTGGCCCGGAACTATTGCGGGATGCAGCAGCGGCACATGAATATCAAGGGAACTTTCAGAAAACAGGCAGCACGATGCCTTGCCATCGGTCTTCTCGCAGGAATTTCGCTCAAGCTCTTTGCGGCGGACATCCTGCACATCAGCGGCAGCTCCATGGAACCGGGCATCCGCGACGGCTCAGTCGTGCTGGTGAACAAGCTGGCCTACGGCATCGTGCAGCCCTTCGGCGACAGGCTCCTGTGCAGCTGGGCGGAACCCGCAGCAGGAGATATTGTAATTTACCTGTACAACAATAAAATAATCATAAAGCGCTGTGCTGCAACCGGCGGCACGCCTCTGGATTATTCAGCAGATAAAGGATATACTCTTCTTGTGAACAATGCCTCGTTTCCGCTCTCTGCCGAGCAGTACTACACCATGTGCACCATTCGCTCCGTGCCGGAAGGAACTATCCTCGCCATCGGGGATAATGCTGCCGTCTCCGTTGATTCGAGGACCTATGGGTTCATACCCGTGAACAACGTGTTGGGGAAGGCTGTATGCAGATAAACGGTTTTTTCAGGAAATGGCGCATCTACATCGCGGGCACGCTTGCGGTGCTGGTGACGCTCTATGTCTTTGCAGGCTACGTGAAGCTCTCTTTCGGGCAGCAGAAAGAATTCACCGTGCGGACGCCCGTCGTGGAGCGCGGTTCCATCGTTGACCGCAACGGAAAGCCGCTCGCCGTGCAGACCACCTTCTACCACTTTGGGGTATCCCCCCGGATGATAAAGGATCCCGCGGAATTCGCCGCAAAAGTGTCGTCCGTGCTGGGAATGAGCGCCACGGACATTGCCGCAAAAATCACCGGGAACGAAAAGAGCAGCTTCATATATATAAAGAAGAAAATTACGCAGGAAACCTACGACGAGCTGTACAGCATCATCCGGCAGAACAAGTACACGGCATTCTCCCGCTTTGACAGGATTCCGGGGCGCGTGTATCCGGAGAACGATCTTGCCGCCCAGCTCATCGGCTACATGGGCGACGAAGGCGAAGGTTTGAGCGGCATAGAATATGCCTGGGACCACGTTCTTTCGCCGGAACTGGAAGAAGGCGCAAGCAAGGACATCTACGGGCAGAACATCTACCTGACCATTGACGCGGCGCTCCAGTACAGTCTGGAGAAAATCGCAAAGGCAACCATGCAGACCACGCAGGCGGAAAGCATGATGCTCATCGCGGCGGACGCAAAGAACGGTGAAATTCTTTCCTATATCAGCCTGCCGTCCATGAACCTGAACGACTTTGTTTCCGCGGACAAGGAAGCTACCGTGGACCGCCCCGCAGCTTCGGTCTACGAACCGGGCAGTGTATTCAAAGTCTTTACCGCGGCGGCCTGCATCGACACCGGCGTCCTTAACAAGGACACGCTGTTCCTGTGCGACGGCGTCTACGAACGCACCACAAAGCTGGGCGACCACATCAAGATAACCTGCCTTGACCACCACGGCTGGGTAAGCGTGCGGGAAGCCCTTAAGTATTCCTGCAACGATGCCTTTGCTCAGATGAGCGACCTGCTGGACACCGACACCTTCCTTTCCTACGTGCACAAATTCGGCTTCGGTACGCGCACCGGTATTGAGCTGCCCACGGAGGCGGCAGGTTCCGTAAAAGAAAAGACCGACCGGCTCTGGTCTGCCCGCAGCAAGCCCACCATGGCGATGGGGCAGGAAATAAGCGTGAATGCCCTGCAGATGGTGCAGGCGGCAACAGCCATCACGAACGGCGGTGTTCCCGTAAAGCTTACCGTTATCCGCCGCACCACGGACAAGGACGGAAATGAAACCTACGCGCACCAGCCGGCTTACGGCGACCGGATACTCAAGGCATCCACGGCAAAGTACATACTCAGCTGCATGAAGACAACCGCAGAAAGCGGTACCGGCATGCGGGCACAGGTTGACGGCGTAACCATCGGCGTCAAGACGGGTACCGCCCAGATGGCAGACCTGGTAAACGGCGGCTACAGTCAGACGGACTTTCTTTCAAACTGCCTTGCCGTGTTCCCGGCCGAAGACCCGGAAATCATCCTGTACATCGTCATCCAGAAAGCAAAGGGCGAAACCTACGCCGGCCGCATCGTTGCCCCCGTCATCTCGGAAGCAGCAGAGGAAATCATCAACCAGCGCGGCATGAACAGCCAGAGGGCGGCAACATTCGAGCACTCCGGCCACATCACCATTACCAGCGGAACCCCCATCACCATCGACGGAGTGGTGCCGGACTTCACCGGCCGCCCCAAGCGCGACCTGCTCCCGCTGCTGGTGGACGGCAGCATCAGCCTGAGCATACACGGGGAAGGCTGGGTAACATCCCAGGTGCCGGAACCGGGCACGCCCATAACGGAGAACATGACAATTGAACTCTACCTGGAATAAAAACATGGCGCTCTTCCGGGAGCGCTTCCCTGCCCTTGCAGACATGCTCGCAGCAGACATACAAGCATTCGAGTCACGCGGGGAAGAAGCCTTTCCCTTTGCGGTTGCGGCGGCAAAGAACGGGGAAGCGACTGCTGTGGAAGCAGGCGTGCCGCTGCATTCAAAATACAACCCCGGCAGGGAAGCCGTGCAGCAGGTCTCCGTGTTTTCGGCAGAACAGCATGCCGCAGGGCTGTTCCTGGGGTTTGGACTGGGCTTTGCCCCGGCGGTCTTTGCACGGCAGCATCCCGACGTTCCCCTGGTGCTGGTGGAACCGGATCCCGCGCATCTTTTTGCAGCATTCTGCGTAACGGACTGGCAGGATGTCCTGCGGCACGGGCAGCTTGTGTTCGCGGTAAAAGCTTCTGCTGCCAGCACCGCCGCACTGCTTGCGCAGTATAAAAGCAGCGCACTGTGCACGATTGCTGTTCCGGCATGGCAGGCAC
Source organism: uncultured Spirochaetaceae bacterium (assembly GCA_902803415.1). Classification (GTDB taxonomy): domain Bacteria; phylum Spirochaetota; class Spirochaetia; order Treponematales; family Treponemataceae; genus Treponema_D. The sequence continues at coordinate 13,631 of CADCQA010000224.1, forward strand.
ACGCAAAAGACTTCTTTGAGGAAGTAGGTGCCGCACTCCGCCGCAGCAGGCAGAAGGAAGAAATCAACACAAACACGCTGGAGAAATTCGCGCACCTGTGGCTCAGCAACAGCTGCCGGAACCTGCACTTTATTGCCGCACTCGACGGAGTGGATAAATTCAAGGGAGCCGCTGCGGCACAGCAGCCTGCCCTGCCCTTCATCGTGCTTGCAGCAGGCCCCAGCCTTGCCACCGTGCTGCCGCATCTTGCCGCACTCAAGGAACGGGCCGTGCTTATCTGCGTGGACACGGCGCTGCATTCCTGCCTTTCCG
>CADCQA010000225.1 GCA_902803415.1 uncultured Spirochaetaceae bacterium
CAGATGGCGGTCGCCATATACAACGGCCTGAACCGCAGGGAAAACTGCCACCACTACGTGCTGCACCTTGCCAAGCAGAACCACGAAAAGGAAATCCGCGAGGCAGTCAACGGCATTGCCAGTGCCGTGCGCTCCGGCAGCGAGGCTCTGCGCAGCAACCTGCGCGACCTGCAGGAAATCCGGAATGCGAACACGCTCACCATAGAAGGCATCAAGGATCTGAACAAGAAGATAAACGGCATCTGGGACATCGTGGGCATCATCAGCACCGTTGCCGACCAGACCAAAATCATCGCCTTCAATGCCGAGCTTGAGGCTTCCAGTTCCGGCGAGGCCGGGAAGAACTTCCACATCGTCGCAACGGAAATCCGCCGTCTGTCAGACAACATCATCGACAGCATCAAGGAAATCAAGACCGTCATCGACGAAATACAGAAGGCTTCCGACCGCCTTATTCTGGACAGCGAGAAGGGAACCCGGCAGATTGATGCAGGGCTGGAAAGCGCAAAGTCGCTTGAGGGAGGCTTTGAGAACCTTATGGTTTCTGCGCAGGCAACAGCCGACGGTTCGATTGACCTTCAGAATCAGGACGGCGGCCATATTTTCTCAAACCTGCAGCAGATTGCGCAGGGCATCGAAAAATTCTCGCAGAATACGAATAGCATTTCGTCTTCGTCGGAAAGCCTTAGCACCATCGCAAGCCAGCTGTAGCCGGCAGGTGCAGGCAGCTGCTGCCCCATGCGGCGGTTCATTCTGCCCCGCAGCGGGCGCTCTGATGTAACTTTCCTGGTTTCCCTGCATTTTGTTTAAAGTAACGATTTGAAGGAGAAACCATGCACAGACGCAGATTCTTTACGAACACCCTTCCCCTGCTGGGGCTTGCCGCCCTGCTCGCAACCGGCTGCGTGAGCGCCCGCCCGGACATAACGGCAGACACATCCGCGCTCAAACAGCAGCAGCAGCCGAAGCAGGACTATCAGGGACTCAAGCGCAAGGTGGCAATCGCCCGCTTTTCAAACGAAACAGAGTACGCAAAAGGTGCCTTCTACGACAAGAACAATGACCCGCTCGGCAAGCAGGCGGTCGACATTCTTTCTTCACGCCTTGCATCTTCGGGCAAATTCATCCTGCTGGAACGCGCGGATGCAGATGCCATACAGAAGGAGCTGGACTACGCGGGCCGCAGCGCAAGCGCACAGAAAGTGGGCGCGGACTACCTTATCATCGGTTCAGTGACGGAATTCGGCCGCAAGAACACCGGCGAAACCGGCGTCTTCAGCCAGACAAAGCGCCAGATTGTGCAGGCCGGAGTGAACATCCGCCTGGTTGACGTGGCCACCGGTGAAATCATCTACGCGGAAGAAGGAAAGGGCGAAGCGGAAACCGAGGCAACCACTGTGCTGGGCTACGGCGCGCAGGCCGGCTACGATGCAACGCTCAGCGACAAAGCCATCAGCGCCGCAATATCACAGCTGGTTGAAAACATCATCAACAACTGCATGGACCGTCCGTGGAAATCCTACATCATTTCTGCCGAAGACGGCATGATTCTTATGGCAGGCGGAAAGAAGCAGGGCGTCAAGGCCGGCGACATCTACGGCGTGTACGAGCGCAGCAAAAACGTGAAGAACCCGCAGACCGGCATGATGATAGAAGTCCCCGGCAAGAAGGTGGGCGAAGTGAGCGTCCTTTCCACCGGCGGAAGCACGGCGAGCAACGAATACGCGGTTATCAGCGTAACATCCGGCACGGTGGACACCGCGCATCCGGAAAAATATGAAATACGGGAGCGCAAATGAGAAGATTTACACACAGCACAGCGCTGATTGCAGGGCTGCTGCTTACCGCCGCACTGTTTTGTTTTGCGGGCTGCCAGAGTGCACGTTCGGCAGCATACGGCAGGGAAAACATCGGCTACGTTCAGTTTGTCAGCTCCAGCCAGCACGGCAGCGTGCGGGTTGTGCTTGACGGCAGCACGGAATTCACTGCAAAGGTGAACCCTCCGGACAAGCGTACCATCGACAACGGCAGCACGTATGCGGTGCTTCCCGGCAGCCATGACATGGATGTCTACGGCAGCGGCGGCAAACTCCTTCTTTCCCGCACGCTCTTCATCTCCGCGCAGGAGATACGGACGGTCAGCCTGCCATGAAAAACTTTGCAGCGGCATGCATCATTACATTCCTCGCAGCGGCCGTCCCGGCGGCGGCAGAAACGCCCCTGTACAGCTGGTACGATTACCAGGACGATGCCTACCGCTACATGAAAAAGGGCGATACTGCATCAATGGCAAACCTGATGAAAAGCTACGAGCAGATTATCAGGCGGCAGAACGGGCTGCGGAGGACGGTGCCGCCGGGAATCTATGCAGATTACGGGTGGCTGCTCATCAAGTCCGGCCGGACGCAGGACGGAATCGCCATGCTCCACAAGGAAATGGAACTGTACCCCGAATCGGCGGTGCTCATGCAGAGGATGCTCAAACGCTATGAAAGCACAAACTAGCAGCACAACGGCGGCCTGCATCATACGGGCAGCCGCAGCCATAGTCATTTTCTCTGCGGCATTCGTTTTCAGCTCCTGCCTGTCGCTGGGAGACTACACGGCGCCGGAACGCCCCACCAAGGGCAACACGTATGCAGACCTGTACGAAGAAAAACCGGAAGTGCTGCTCATCATGCCGCCCATAAACAACAGCACCAATGTGTCTGCAAAGGACTTCTTCTACACAACGATGTCAGTGCCGCTGGCAGAAGCCGGCTACTATGTGCTGCCGCCGTTCCTTACGATGGAAATCATGCAGCGCGAAAGCGGCTACGATGCAGAACTGTTCATCGACAGGGACTTGTCCCAGTTCAGGGAAATCTTCGGGGCAGATGTTGCGGTCTTCACCATCATACAGGCGTGGGACAAATCCATGCTGGAAAACTCAGTTTCCGTAACGCTGGAATACATATTCAAGTCCACAAAGACAAACCGCGTGCTCTACCACAAAAAAGGCGTTGTCTACGAAGACACGTCGATGTACATCGACAGCGGCGACGATCTCTTTACGCTCATCGCAAGCATTGCGGCATCGGCACTCAGCACGGCGCTCACGGATTACATGACGCTTGCAAAGGAGTCGAACTCAACGACCATCGCCGACCTGCCCGCGGGAAAGTACAGCCACAGGTACTGGAAAGACCGCAGTGACCGCCCTACCCCGCAGACCATCTACATCAACAAATGAAGGGTATTTCGAAAAACTTGAAAAAAAAGAAAGATACAGTTACCTTATAAGTATGGATTATACATATCTGGTTTTTGTACTGCCGGCCGTCATCCTCAGCATGGCGGCATCATACATGGTGAAGCAGCGCTTTGCACGCTACAATCAGGTTCTCAGCAAGAAAGGAATTTCCGGGGCGCAGGCCGCGGAGCTGCTGCTGCGGGCAAACGCCATCAGCGACGTGCGGATTGCACATACCGCCGGGCAGCTGACGGACAACTACAACCCCGGCACAAAAATCCTGAACCTGAGCGACAGCACCTTTGCAAGCACGTCCATTGCAGCCATCGGGGTTGCCGCGCACGAGACAGGGCACGCCATCCAGCACAAGGTCGGCTACGGCCCGCTGGCACTCCGCAGCACGCTTGTGCCGGTCGCAAACATCGGTTCCCGCTTTGGGCCGACCATGGCAATTCTTGGCATCATATTCGGGGCATCCGCACAGTCGCAGGGAATGCTGGGACTTGCCCAGCTGATTACGGACATAGGGCTGCTGCTCTTTGCCGCCGCCGTGCTCTTCTACATTGTAACGCTGCCGGTGGAATTCAATGCATCGCGGCGGGCAATGAACATACTCCGGGAAACCGGAACGCTGGACGCAGAGGAACTTTCCGGCGTGCGCAAAGTATTGTGGGCGGCGGCAATGACCTACGTTGCATCAGCACTTACCGCCATCGGCAACCTGCTGCGGCTCATCATCCTGAGCAACCGGAGAAACCGCCGCTAGCAGAAAGCATGCGC
>CADCQA010000226.1 GCA_902803415.1 uncultured Spirochaetaceae bacterium
CTGCTGATGCGGTAGATTGAACCGTTTATAGAAGTCGCAATATTCAGGAGGGCGTTGTCGTCTTCCTCTATGCGCTTGATATTGCCTTCCATGTTTTCAACATGCTCTTTGACGGAGTCCGAAGACTGCTTCAGGCTGGTGACATCACCAATAATGCCCTGGCGTGACTTGTCAACTCCATCGGATGCCACGCGAACCTGCTCCGTCGCATCATTCATGTAGCTCAGGGCAGTGCCTATTCTCTTTGAGCCCTGGGACTGCTCGTCCATCGCAAACTTAATCTTCGAAACAAGATTGCCCGTGCCCTGAATTTTTTCAGCAACCACGGAGAAGGACTTGTCCGACATGTCAGACGCCTGCACAACGCTGGAAATAGAACCAAGGATGCCGCGCAGCTGCGTGCTGATTTTCTTTGATTCCGAAGAAGAAGTCTCCGAAAGCTTGCGGATTTCATCGGCAACCACCGCAAAACCTTTGCCCGCTTCACCGGCATGGGCAGCCTCGATTGCGGCATTCATGGCAAGCAGGTTCGTCTGGCTTGCGATGGACGCAATCACCTTGTTTGCTTCGTTAAGCGTCTTGGACTGAATCTCTATCTGCTGAATCTGCTTGTTCACCTCGCGCTGCTGCGTGATTCCCTTGTCCACGTCCAGCTGCAGGCCCGTAAACTCGGATGCCATCTGCTCAACAGAAGAAGACACCGAATTGATGCTGCCAATCATCTGCGTAACGGCAATGGAAGCCTGCTCCACACCGTCCGTCTGCTTCTGCAGCAGCGCACGCAGCTGTTCCACCGCAGCCGAAATATTGCTGACCGCCGTTACAGAACTGTCAACCTTGTTATGCTGATTCTTGATTTCCTCATTCACATATTTTATAGAAGAAATCATCTCGTTCAGTGAATTTGCATTGCTCTGCACCATGCCGCCAAGCTGCTCGCCGTACGCATACAGGTCGTTCTTGGACTTCTTCAGCTCGGTGATAATCGCCTGCAGTTTTTCCGTAAAAAAGTTGAAGCCCTTGGAAAGCTCCCCGATTTCGTCCTTTGAAGTTACCGTCAGGCGGTGCGTCAGGTCGGCATCGCCGATGGCAATGCCGTCAATGGCGGAACTTACGCGGCGGAGCGGCTTGATTGCCATGTCCATAACAAGCTTTCCAATCACGAACGCGATGACCAGCGCAACAAGCGATATGAAAATCATGCTGCGGAGCAGTTCCCCGGTGCCGCTGTAAAAATCCTGGTACGGTGCCGCACAGACAACCGCCCAGTCGCAGCCGGGAACCGGCTGGTATGCCGCAGAAAATTTCTTCCGCTGCACTTCGTCGTAATACACGGCGGTGCCGGATTCACCGCGGCAGATAGCCTCGATAACCGGTTTGAAACCTGCGCTCGCTTCGTCGGAAATGGACTTGCCCTCCTTCACCACTTCAACGTCCGAATGCGCAACGAATTTTCCGGTCTTGATGTTGATAACATAAGGATGGGAATTGTTTCCGACCTTGATGCCGGCCACCGTGCGGCACAGTTCCGTGCTGTCCAAAACGGCAACAACCTCTGCAATCTGCTTCTTGGAAGCGTCGTACACCGGGTGCGCGTAGAAAGTTGAAAGATTGCCGTTCACGGGACTCCAGTTGGGATCCATGATGGCACGCTGCCCTTTCATGGAAACAGCAAGGTATTCGCGGTCGTGAAGGTCGCTCCACTTTTCCGTGGTTGTCCAGCCGATGCCCTTCTCGTTGTAGATTGCCATGCCAAGGTATTGCGCGCTGCCGCCGGTCGCAGAATTGATAAGCTTCCATTTATCATGCAAATCAACCTCTGGATCGCGGATATACGAAAGATTTGCCAGGGATTCCAGCATTTTAAATTCCCTGTCATTCACATTGAAAATATCGGAAGCAGTCGCATGAACCAAGTCCATGTTGCCGTTTTCCACAGCCCGCGAAAGTTCCCTGCTCGATTTCTTCCATGAAAAAACAACAATACATGTGCTGGTCAACAGTATGGCAGCCACAATCGCAAAGTTGATTGTTCCCTTCAGCCCTAGTTTCAACATTTTTTCCTCCAACGTTTTTAATTGTCCCGGCCCATGAAAGCAGATTTCAGCAGGGACATATTTTTATTCGTTACGATTTCATATATTTTTTTGTTCAGGCGGATGACAGATTCCCTGTCCAAATCAGGGGTGTCGTCCTCTTTTATAAACATGAAAATGCAGAGGTTTGATTCCACGGACTGACGTTTCATGATGAGCACCGCATTGGACTGCAAATCAAGGTCATTGATGTGCAGCGTTGCGCCCTTGATTTTCTGGAACACGGGCATGGGCGTCACCTGTCCCCGCATGTCGCAGAGGAAATGCGTTACGTTTATGTCGAGGAGGCGGGCGGAACACGGCGCACCGTTATACTTGAACGTAACGGAACTGTTAGCGTCGCAGTCGGCACGCACCAGGTTGCGGCGGCCGCGCGCACCGTTGCGGGCAAGCACCTCGCGCACAGACTGGAAAATGCCTTCTTCACCGGAATCGAGCATAAGGCAACCCGCCGTTACGCGCAGTTCCCGCTCATAAAAGGCTTTGAGCCGGGCATCTTCTTCCGGAGAACGCTTTTTGTACACAACACCCACAAGGACATTGCCCGCCCCGGAAGCCACAAGGTCGCGGATGAACTGATTCCAATTGATTCCCCGCACAGAGGCATCTATATTGAAGAAAAGAATAGCATCAGGGAACAGTCTGATGACGGACTGCACTTTGTCTTCCAGCGGAGCCGAGGCGTTGTCTTCCACCAGATACGCCTCGAAGCCGTGCTTCATGAGCCGCTCAAGGCAGGCACCGGGGATGAGCACATCATCTGCAGCAAAGAAAAATGTCTTACGTCCGAACAATTCTATATTGGAGTTCATCATGGTATATTCTATTATATACCACAGATTGCCAATTGAAAAGGAAATTTTTCCGGCACCGGGCCGCGGCTTTTGGGGAAAGAAAAAGGCCCGCAGGGGCAGCCTGCGGACCAGACGGGGTTCAACCCCGGATTTTATGCAGCCGTAATGGCAATCTTTTTCTCAGTGTTTGCAGTCTTGCTGCGCGGAAGCCTGACGGAAAGCACGCCGTCCTTGAAGGATGCGGATACAGCGTCGGCATCAACGTCATCCGGCAGTGAGAAGCGGCGGCTGAAGCTGCTGCAGCTGCGCTCGCGGATGAGCCACTGTGCCTTGCCGGAATCCTTTTCATTGTGCTCGGCCTTCTTCTCCGTAGTTGAAGCAATGGTCAGCACGCCGTCCTTAAGGTTGATGTCAATGTCCTTGTCTGTCCGGCCCGGCAAATCCATGTCAAGCAGGTAGGCATCCTTGTCCTCCCTGACATCAACTTTTGGTACGCCGCAGGTCTGCACCCGGTAGACATCCGGGAAGGGAAAACCAGTGTCATTGCCACTGAAAAGTGAATTGAAAAGTGCAAGTTCGTTCATAGTATGTACCTCCAGTTATGATAGTATCGTTTGTGCAACGCCCCAGCGGTTTGTTGCAGTCCGGAACTTTTCAGCTCCGTACACGTGGTATATTGCAGAATCCGTGCCAAGTTGAAAAAAACGAAGCCGTGCACGCAAAAAAAACTGTCTGCGAAACCGGGATGGCAGCAGGAGGCAGCCGCCGCGGGGAGAATTCCAAGGAGTTTTTTGGGAAAAGACGGGCGCGGCTGAGGGAAAGCCGGGCGATTCCGAGGAAAGCCGGACATTTCTGGGGGAAACCGGGCGCAGCAGGGGATGATGCCGGGCAATACCGGGGGAAAACTGGACGCGGCTGGGGAAACCGGGCGCCTCAATGCACAGGCAGCAGCCGCCCGGCAAAAAAAACGGGGCCTTTTGACGCAGCACGGGGAAGCAGCCCCCTGCCCCGCCGGGCCATTTTGACGCATGCCGGGAGCGCGGAAGCGTCAATCCCTGCCGAAGTCCTGATTCAGCCGCAGATACGGCGTAAATCAGGTGGCGGCAGGAACAGGATGCCTATTCAATGAATGTGATAGGTATCGGGGTCAGTGGCATCCGAGGGAGAGTGGTAATACCAAACTGCGTTTGGA
>CADCQA010000227.1 GCA_902803415.1 uncultured Spirochaetaceae bacterium
TCCTTGGTGATGTATTCCGGCACTTTCAGTTCTGCAGGGCTGACGAAGATGAATTCGTTGCCGGGGTAGCGGCTCATTGCCTTTGCAAGGGAATGGACGGTGCGCCCGAATTTAAGGTCGCCGCAGAAGCAGATGGTGTGCCCTTCAAGGCTGCCGCGCAGCTGCCGGATGGTCAGCATGTCGGTAAGCGTCTGCGTGGGGTGGGAATGGCCGCCGTCACCGGCATTGATGACCGGCACGGCGCTGTAGTGAGAGGCCAGCAGGGCCGCTCCTTCCTTGGGGGAACGCATGGCAATCACGTCCACGTAGGAACTGACCACGCGGATGGTATCGGCCAGGGTTTCGCCCTTGGTAGAAGAAGTGTAGCTTGCGTCGGCAAAACCTTCCACCGTGCCGCCCAGATGGAGCATTGCCGCCTCAAAGGAAAGCCTTGTCCGTGTGCTGGGTTCAAAAAAAAGTGTCGCGAGAATTTTCCCGCGACACACATCCTGAAAAGAAACGGGGTCAACAATAATCTGCTCCGCAAGCGAACAAATTTCATTAATTTCGCCTACGCTCAGGTCTCCCGGCTCAATGACGTGTCTTCCGTTTAACATGCACATACCCTTTGTCTGGAATTTCCTGCATTATAATGGAAACGGTGGGCTTGTGCAAGGGAAAACAAAATGTGTGCAGCAAAATGTGCGGCAGCGGAAAAATAAAACCGCCGTCCTTGCAGCGCAGGGCGGTACAAAGACGGCGGCTGTTTACCATTTTCCGGTTGTCCCTTAGACGGTGGTCGGCAGGACATTTTTGATGTCGAGCTTTCCGTCCGTCAGGCTTGCTTCGTAGCGCTTGCCCTGGTAGCAGATGGAAATGTCCGGGCAGTAGTCCGCGCCGGGGGCGGTGTACAGTTCTGCAGACTGAATTCTGCCTTCGCTCCAGGCGATGTCTATCTTCATGTTGCCCTTCAGATGAACGCCTTTCAGGCTTCCGGAAGCCCACGCCTGCGGCAGCGCGGGCAGCAGGTCGATGGCGATGCGGTTTTTGTCCTGCTCGCTCTGCACTATCATGCGCGTCATTGCGGCAAGGGTGCCGAAGTTGCCGTCAATCTGGAACGGCGGGTGGCTGTCCAGCAGGTTCGGCTGCGTGGATTTTGTGAACAGCGTTTCCAGTTCCTTCCCCGCGCTGGCACCGTCATGCAGGCTTGCCCGGAAATTCAGTATCCATGCGAGTGACCAGCCGGTGTGCCCGCCGCCGTTTGCAAGGCGCTTCTCTATGGTTTTGCGGGCAGCTTCTGCAAGCTCCGGCGTATGTGCAAGGCTGATGCTGTGACCGGGGAAAAGCCCGTAAAGCTGCGAAATGTGGCGGTGCCCCGGCTCTGTTTCCGTACACGGGAACGGCCATTCGCGGATGGTGCCCTCTGCGGTGACTGCGGGTGCTTCAAGCTTTGCGAGCATGGCACGGACGCGCAGCATGTCTGAATCGCTGTCCGGCAGGGAAAGGTCTTTTGCCGACTGGAGCGTGGCACTGAAAAGGTGCTCCAGAATGCGGTTGTCCATGTCGGCCCCGGCACAGAGGGAGCCGGTGCTGCCGTCTTCCAGCCGGTACGTGTTTTCCGGCGAAACGGAAGGTGAAAGCTGCAGGTGGCTGCCGTCATCTGACGAAGTAAGGAATTCCGAGAAGAACGTGCATGCTTCCCTGAGCAGGTAGAAATGCTTCTTAAGGAATTTTTTGTCCCGCGTATATTCGTAATGCTCCCGCACATGTGTGGCAAGCCAAGCCGCGCCAAGCAGCCAGTAGGTTCCCGGCAGCCAGGTATCCTGCGGTGCGCTGTCGCCCCAGATGTCTGTGTTGTGGTGTGCCACAAAACCGCTGCACCCGTACATAAGGCGGGCCGTCTTTTTGCCGTTCCGGTAGACTCGTTCCAGCAGCTTGAAGAGCGGCAGTTCTGCGTCGCCCAGTCCGCACATCGAGGCCGGCCAGTAGTTCATCTGAGTGTTTATATTGATGGTAAATTTGCTGCCCCATGGCGGATCCATGTCCTTGTTCCACAGCCCCTGCAGCGTGGCTGGCAGCGTTCCCGGTGCCCGGCTGCAGGAGATAAGCAGGTAGCGGCAGTAGTTCCAGTACAGCTCTGCCAGCGCGGTGCTCCCTGCATGGTTATGCAGCAGCTCGTCAGCGGGCAGTTTTTCCAGCGCTTCGTCTTTTGCAAGGCTGAGCGCCGTGGTTTTATACCAGCGTCCGTATTCCTTTATGTGCGCGGTGCGGAAGTCGCCGTAGGGCTGGCTGGAGGCAAAGCAGAGCCTTCGCAGCGCCCTGTCCACGCACCAGGCTGCAAGCCGCGCGGGGCAGTTGTGCACGTTTCCGCCCTTCCTGCGGTAGCGGCGCTTGCGGAAGGCGCTTTCTATGTCAACATAGAGCGTTACTTCGTCGGCCCCCTCCACGACCAGACAGTCGCCGCGTGCGGTGCTTGTGCCGCCGGACAGTGCCGCGGTCACCATGACGCAGAAGGGAATGCCGTGCGTGTCTTCCATTACAATGGTGTCGTCGGAAAGCGGATAGTGGCGGGTGGAAAAATTGCCCCGCTCCAGATATGCGCGGAAATAAATGCTTTTGGGGGTGGACGCCGCGATATGCACGGCAATCACATCCGCCGGTGCAGAGGCTATGACTTCCCGCGTGTAGCTGATGCTGCTGCCTTCCGTGTTCTTGGAGAAAAATGCAGTGCTTGGGGCAGTGCTTTCCATGGAAAATGACGTTGCTGCTACTGCAGTCTCAAGGTCAAGCTCCCGCCTGTAGACGGAAACATTTTCTATGTCCTGGCCTTCTGCGGTAAAGAAGTCTATGTGCAGGTTTCCCGCCGTCTGGTATACCGTCTGCTGGGACGGCGTGCCGCTCATCGCCTCAAAGGCAAGGTTTTCTGCGTCGCGGATGCGGCCGGTGCGGAGGCTTTTCCGGATGCTGTCCAGCGACTGGAGGCAGCTGCGGTTGTTGCGGTCCTTGTGTCCCCCCGACCATACGGATTCTTCGTTCAGCTGGATTGTCTCGTGCCCGCTGCCGCCGTATACCATTGCGCCAAGCCTGCCGTTTCCTACCGGCAGCGCAGAATTCCAGTCATCTGCGGGAGTCTTGTACCATACTGTGTTCATACTATTCCTCGTTTTCCAGGCTGGTTCCGCGGGCGCAGGCTCCGGAACAGCTTCTTACTATTCTAGCATACTTTCAGCAAACTAGACAGTCTGACGGGGAAAAAAGTTGCAGGGAAAAAACGCAGGGCGTGCTTATTGTTCTGGAGTTTTTTTCCAGCTGTCCAATAAATAATAGAACGGAAATGTTCCAAAATGTGCAAACGTAAGTTTCAAATTTTTTCTATTTTTTTCACCAATTGGAATCGGACATTTTAAAATTACAAGATCAGCCACATCTTCATCTGATAATTCTTCATTCAGTCCCCATGAAACCGGGTACACAATTAATAAAACACAAGGCACAAGGATTACCAGCAGGGGATTCATTCTGTAAAATCCATAGCCCAGCAAGGCTGCAAAAAGCATGTTGTCGATAATTGATAATATTCGATGCAGGATTTTTACGGTATGTGTCAGTTTATACACAATGAATAAAATGACGTTGCATAGCACATATACTAAAACTATCGAAATAAATTTTTCTTCTTCCATGTTTTTGAAAAATTATTGAAAAACAAATTGCGGCCGGTTCCAACAAAAAGGCAGCCTTGCGGCTGCCTGTGGTGTTAGAATTTTGCCTTGCGCAGGCGGACTTTTTCGATATCTTCACAGAAGAGCTCGCGCAGGTCGTTCAGGCCCAGCGCCATGAGCGCCATGCGGTCGATACCGATACCCCATGCAAGCACCGGAACATCGATGCCCATTGCCTTGGTCACTTCCGGGCGGAA
>CADCQA010000228.1 GCA_902803415.1 uncultured Spirochaetaceae bacterium
ATTGCCCGACACCGCTGGTTGTAACGCTACTCGTTACAAATGCGGCGCCGTTCAATTTCCCGCTTCCGCGCATTTTTACGGTGCTGCCCGCGATTGGCTGGCATCCCCGTCCACACATTGAGATTTCCCGCCGGATGTGTTATAATAGAAGATAGTAATTCTGCAGTAAACGGGGTAGTTCCAAGAAAACGTGAAGAATGCCCCGGAAAATTCCGATAGTAGAAATGGAAACTATACTGGCAGGAAAAAGGTAGGAACAATGGACGCAATTAATGCGAACAGCGCGGCAGACAGCACAAATGCAGCCGCAACGCAACCGGCAACAGCAGAAGACTTCAACTCTAAGGTTATAGCCGCCATAGATGCAAAGACGGACTGGTACAATAATTCTCTCCTGCCAAAAGTACAGGACTACTACCGCGCACACCTTACGTATGTGCGCAGCCTTTTTGACGCACTGGTAAAGCGTTCCATCATCCAGCCAGACCCCTACAAGCATGACAGCAAAATATCTTCTATAATATGCCCCGACGACACGCCGTTCAATGAAAACGAGCGCGCCACGCAGATGGGCCTCCGCCTGAGCGCTTACGAATCAGTGGTAGACTATGTCTGCAACTACATGAAATTCAACGTAGCAGACCTGAATGCCATTAAGATCAAGAAACTGCTGGATCTGAACAGCGCTTTTAACTGGGAAAACCTTTCTCAGAATTCCTCGCGCGTAAACACCCGCGGGCTTGCCCAATGCCTTTCCGAGCTGCGCAAGAGCGGCCAGGGAATGACGCTGAGCATGCTGAACGACGGTCTGGACAAGAGCGCCGAAGACATGGAAGAAATCAACGCAGCCCTTACGGGGCTGGTGGATTTTGGCCGCGAAGTTTACAAGGGCGACGTCCGCCGGAACGTCCTGCTGAGCGAACAGTTCGACAAGTCCAAGATGATAACGGCCGTTTTCCTGCTTGCCGAAATAAAGCGGCAGTTTGCCAAGGGCATGCCGAACCGCCCCTACACCGGTGAACTCATCGATGAAATCGTTGCGGAAGAAACGGCACCGAACAAGGCCGAGCTGCAGCAGCAGCTGATGAACAAGCTCCGCATTCCAGAAGAGAAGGAAGCGGTAAAGGTGTCCAATGTGGACACCCACGAGCTCATCATGCTTTCCGTCCGGACGCTCGGTTCCACCGCAGAGCAGTACAATTCGGTCATCAATAAAATCTCCCTGAACCACGATATCCTTGCGTCGGAAAATAATACGCTCAAGGACAAGATCATGCGTTTCATCAGGAATATTTTTGGTCTGGAAGAGCCGCCGGTCATCTACGACCTGCTTATCACCGACCGTTCCACAAACTCAAAGCGCCACGAAAAGCTTCCGTACAAGCAGTTCATGGACAACCTGGTAAAGCGGGCACACTACTATGCCGCCATTACGTCGCGGACAAGTCCGAATTACCAGAAGATGGACGCACAGCCGGACAATGTGATTGCAGACTTTATCACCAAGCAGCTCCGCGACAACGGGCGGCTCCACGTTACGCTTACCGCGCTGGACGAATTCTTTAAGGCAACTGCGGCCCCGACGAACCGCCCCAAGATAAAGGGCATAAAGATGGAGCTTACCACACTCAAGAACCTGCTGGTAAAGGCGAACCAGTCGCGGGCGGAATATGAGGCATACGCGGAAGAACAAAAGCAGATGCAGCAGCTGGGGATAAGCAAATGATAAAAAGGAAATTCCTTGCACTTCTGGGGGCGGCGGCGCTTGCACTCTGCCAGTATGCAGCGGCCGACACGGGGCGGGATGACAGCAATGCCCCGGATCCGGCGCTGCAGCGCACGCTCATCATGATAAATGTTTCCCATCAGTACGACCTTGACCCGCACACCGCAGGCTACGTCTCCGAAGCGCAGATTCTTTCGGGGCTGTACGAAGGGCTTTTTTCCTACGACCCGGTTACGCTGGAGCCGCTGAACGCGCTCTGCGTTTCATATAAAATTTCCCGCAACAAGAAGCGCTGGACATTCATCCTGCGCGAGGGTGCCACATTCAGCAACGGGGAAGCGATAACGGCACAGACCATCAAGGACTCTTGGCTGGGGCTGCTTTCCACGCCAAACGCACCGTACGCATCCCTGCTTGACTGCATCAGCAACGCAGAGAATTTCCGCAAGAAAAAATGCAAGGCCGAGGACGTGGGCATTTCTGCGCGCGACGCAAAGACCCTTGTTGTCCACCTTGACGAACCGGCGGAGCACCTGCCGCGCATACTGTGCCACCATGCATTCTGCGCGGTAAGCAAAAAGAAGGGCGTGTACAGCGGCCCGTTTACGCTCAAATCCTACAGCGCAGACAAGATTGAGCTGGTGAAAAACCAGAAATATTACGGAGCAGCCGGCGTGCAGATTCCGGGCATTACCGTCGTCCTGAGCGACCAGCCCGATGAAAACGCATATCTTTTCAACACCGGCAAGGCAGACTGGATTGCCGACGGCAACGTGATGGCAGCAAAAATCATCAACAAGGATTCCATCCATGTTTCCGCGGAATTCGGCACGGCATATCTTTTCTTCAAAATCAAGAACAAGCCCTGGGACAATGAGGAATTCCGCAATGCACTGCTGGAAGCCGTTCCCTACGACACGCTCCGGGACGGGCTTACCGTGCCCGCAAAAACGCTGGTCTACCCGCTGGCAGGCTACCCGGATGTTGCCGGACTTGACGATTATGACCAGGCTGATGCCATCGCCATGATGAACAAGGCGCGGGCAAAAGCAGCCATTCCCTATGACAAGAAGCTGACGCTGACCTTCGCAATTCCCGACGGGGAATTCATGCAGAAGATTGCCGGTATCCTGAAGGATGCCTGGGAACCGCTCGGCGTGGAACTGAGCGTGCTGCCCATACCCGCGGATCAGTACAATGCAGCCATCCCTGTCACAGACGCAGACTTGTTCTCGTACACGTGGATCGGGGACTTTGCCGACCCGCTCGCTTTCCTGGAGCTTTTCAGGGGTAATTCTTCGCTCAACGTTGCCCAGTACACCAATGCTGCATTCGACGAGCTGCTGCTGCAGGCTTGCCGGGCGGACTCTTCAACGGAGCATTACGAACTGCTGGCAAAGGCGGAGCGCAGGCTGCTGGATGACGGCATGATTATCCCCATTTACCATCAGGTGAGCCTGCACGTCTTAGACCTTTCGTGCGTGGGCGGCTGGCAGGTAAATGCACTGGATCTGCACCCGCTTAAATACCTGTACTTCAAGAAATCTTCTTCACGGCTTCCGAACATTGTCATGGCGAACGGCAGCCGTTCCCGCTGAGCAGCCCGGAAATCAGCGTGCGGGGTATGGCCCCGCAGCCCCCTTCAATTCAGGGGGCAGCTGACTGCCGGGGGCGCACCCCTTTCCACTACAACATTTTAAACTCGCCGGCTTGAGCGGAAACGTAGTTTCTGAACAGGTCTATTCGGCCACCTGCGAAATGACATCCTGCAGGTGGATTTTGATGAAGCCGGAGCGCCCGGTTTTATAGAAATTGTTTTCTTCCCAGGCAACATAGAGGCTGTTTCCCGCAAGCGCAGCTTCGCCGTAGGTGTAGCCGGCCGGCAGCAGCGGCAGCCGGAACGCGTAAATTTTTCCGCTGCGGTCGCGGCGCAGGTAGGTTGTGCCATCTGCAAAAACAATCACCGTGTACCCGGCGGCAGGCGCGCACAGCCCCTTTGCATTTATGCTTGCGCCGGAAGAACCGTTGCCCGGCTGGTAATAGTTGACGGGGCTGGTACCGGACGTATCGCGCCACGAAACATAGAAGGAGAATTCGCTGGGAATGGCGGAAACCAGCTCCTTAAGCTCAGCAGGCGCATCGTTAAACAGATGCGGCATATTCAGGCTGCGGAAGGTTTCCTCCGTTGCATCCCGGAAAATGTAGCGGTCAGAGGACAGCGCCGGTGAAAGCTCCGTCAGCTCCACCTGCGGCTGCCACAGAAAGTACTTGAATTCAACCAGCCCGTCCTTTGTGCGCTTGGAAGAACAGGTCCAGGAAGTGCCGTCCCAGAAATAGCCGGTAATCTGATCATCCTCGGACAAATTCAGGTTTTCGTACGAGACGAGCGGGTAAAAAATATGCGTCGCCGGGTTGAATTCCACCAGGAAGGGGCGGATTGCCGCGGCATCAGCAGAGGAAGCCGCATCAATGCTCTCGTTGAAAAAGGAGCTGCGGTACAGATAGAAAACGGGAACGCCCCCGCTGAACACCAGGGAATCGGCGGTAACGGACGGGAATATGGAGCGGTCGTTGTAGACCTCCGCGGCATCTTCGGTAAACGCGATGACGCCAAGCCGGTTGACCAGTGCATAGGCCTGTGCCTCCCCCGCCGGCAGGGATGCAGACGGCATGGATGCCGCTGGCACACTTGCAGCAGAGGAAATACGCACGGCTTCCGTCCAGGGGCGCTCCATGGCCTGCGGAGCGCGCTGCGGCAAATCGACCTGCATAAAGCCGTCGTTGCGGAAGTAAAACCATTCGTGACTTTTGCGGACAGTAGAAATCTGCGGCAAATCAGGGATTGTACCGGCGTTTTCGGTACGCTTGCCCGTGCAGGAAATGCACAGCGCCCCGATGAGCATGCCGGCGGAAAGCTTCAGTATAAAGGATTTTTTCATTTTATCCATTGTCCGGCCTGCGGTACACGCACAAGGTTTTCCTGCAGGCCTGCATCCATCTAAGGTTGCTGCTCAAAAGCATTGTTTCCGGGCAGCTTTATTCCATTAAACTGTTCGGAAACAGAGTTTCCGAACACATCTATTATACACGAGCCCGTTTCAAAAGTCTACGCCTTTCCGCCCGCCGTCATTTTTTCGGCTTTTTTACCTTTTTTATGTCGGACTTTTTAAAGGACCCCTTTTTGACGGCAGCCAGAACCGGCTCCTTCTGCAGGGTGTGCTCGGCATCCTCGTAGCCGGCGCAGGCATCCACAAGCTTGGGCCAGTTGAACAGATGCACGTGCTCCAGCACCTCGGCGGAATCCCGGCAGTCCGCATCGTTCGTGTACAGTTCGTAAAGGATAAGCGCCGGAAAGCAGTTTTTTTCCTCCGGCTCCAGCGAATAGGGATAGATGAAGGCGGCCACATTGCGGTACGGTTCCGCGCCGCCCGCCGTTTTTTCGGACAGCAGCACGGCGGCAGGCTTGTTCTTTTCCATGCAGAGCGGCACCATGTCGCCGGGGTTCACCTGCAGCTCGGACTGTTTGCCGGGTGCCGAGGCGTATCGCAGCACCACCGGGGCGGCAACGGTTTTTGCCGCGGCAAGCGGGACAGTAAAGGCAACGGTTTCCGTGGCAGGGGCAGCGGCGGCGGCCGGAGCGCCCCCGGAACCGGCAGCAGAAGGGTTGTACGAGGCCGCAGACATGCTGCAGCCGGCAAAAAGCGTGCTCAGTGCAAGCACCAGCACGGCGGCATAGGGATAAACAATTCGTTCCATACCCCTATACTCTGTCGAGATTATACATTTTTCGCAGATTTGGACAGAAATTTCTTCAAATTTTTACATTTTTTTCGGGGAAGTATCCCCGACCTCCTCCGCACCCGCGGAAGCAGTAAAGTCAGGGGAAGCATCCACCCCGGCACGGACAGAACACTGCCGGGGGGGTCCGGAACAGCACTCAGGCTTCTGCGGACTTCCGGGGACGGCGGGAAGAAGCTGCCTTCTTCTTGGCAGCAGCCTGCTTGTCCGCATCGTAGAAGTTAACGTCAAGGTGCGTAAACGGAATCTCAAATCCGGCATCGCGGCACACCTTTACGATGTTGATGTAGCCTTCGTTCTTCACCTTGATGAAATCCGTCCGGTTGAACCACACGGCAAGCTTCATGGTAATGCCGTCATCGCCAAAGCCGTCGTAAAATACAGCGGGCGCAGGATCCTGCACCACGGAGGGGCAGAGCGACGGCACGGTTCCCACCGCCTCAAGGACTTTCTCCATGTCAGCCTCGTAGGGAACGGGGAAGGAAAAGACCAGGCGGCGCTTGTCAAAGTAGTTGTAGTTGGTCAGCGTGCCGTTGATGATAGAGCTGTTGGGGATGCGCACCATCTGGTTGTCCAGCGTATGCACGCGCACGCTCAGCAGGTTAACGCTGTCCACCACGCCGTTCACGTCGCCCACGGAAATGTAGTCGCCGATTTTCATCGCCTTTTCGCTCAGGACGAAGACGCCGCTGATGATGTTGCTCACGCTTGTCTGCGCAGCAAAACCGATGGCAAGACCGGCAACGCCTGCAGCGCCCCAGACAGCCTGCAGGTTAATGCCGAAGAGGCTCAGCACATACATTACCATCAGCGCCCAGAACACATAGGAAATTGATTTGGAAACAAGCACCGCCGTGTGCGGCTGCACCTTTACCAGCGCACGCTGCTTGATAAGCCGCCGGAGCAGGCGGTAGGCCACATAGAAAATAAGGATCGCAAGCAGGCTCGTCACCACATGCAGGATATTCGCCCAGGTAAAATACGCAAGAAGGTCGTCTATATGCAGCATGGAGCGCGTTTCCTTCGCCACGCCCTGCGTTACCTCCGCCACGGTTTCTACCGTTGCCTGAGCTGCCTGCTGCACGGTTTCCGCAACCGCGCTGCCATTTTCTTCATTCATAACAAAATCCTCCGTTCAATCCCCGCCATTTTAGCATACAAGCGCGGGAAAAAGCAATTGCAGGAGAAGGCAGGAAATGCGCTCCCAGCGGAAAAATGCCCGGCACCGTTGGTTGTATCGCTGCGCGCTACAAAGACGGCGCCGTTCATTTTTCCGCTTCCGCGCATTTTTTGACTTGCCACATTCCGGCACTTTGCCATGGCAGGAAATGCAGGATTGTAAAGCGCGGCGGAATGTTTTACAATGGAAGCATGAAGAAATTCTTTGCCACAAGCATGATTGTCCTTGTACTGCTGCCCGCTGCCCTTGCACAGACGGTGCAACAGCCGGAAATTCCCGGCAGGACAGGACAGGTTCCGGCAATCGTGCGTGCCCAGCAGCAGGAGAATGCCGACAGCATGAACCTCATCCTGGACAGGGAACTTGCAGCAACCCGCACGGCGGCGCAGAACAACCTCATAGCCGCCACGGAAAACCGGCTCAGGGAAGCAGCGGCAAAGATTGAAGCGGCCTCCGAAGAAAATACCAAGGAAGCCGAAAAGCTTGTAGAGAAAATCGAAAAATTCAAGCGCGCCGTCCAGAAATTCAACGAAGACTACGACTCGGCAAGTCCGGAACTCGCCAGCCTGCGCGAAAGCATCGGGGAAGAATACGAGCAGCTGGAACGAGGCGTGTATGAAGCAAGTTCGCTCAGCTCGGCGCTCATCCTGAGGGGAAGCAGCTTTGATGAAGACAGCGGCGCGTGGGACATTCACATCAACATGAATTTTCTGCGGAACTACACGCCCCTTACGGCGCAGCCGCTGCGCCTCAGCTACCAGGAGCTGTGCGGCAAAAGATTCGGCCATTCCAAGGAAGACGAAGAAAACGTCATGCTCTACGACAGCCTGTTCAGGCGCGCCGCCCCCGTCGTGTATGCGCGCGTCACCTACAGGATTTTCCGCTGGAAGGAAGCATCCGAGTACGCAATCATACCGCTTTCCGCCACGCTGCTGCGCACAGACACAGGGGCTGTCATAAGGCAGATTCCAGCGGAGCGCCTTTCCGTGCAGACCGCCACCATGCTGCCGCGCCGGGAAATCCGCAGCGCCGCGGAAAAGGCGGCAGACACGGAGCGGGCAGACCTCATCAGGGCAAAGGGCGTGCGGGCGCTTTCCAAGGATGAAAAAGAGAGCAAGTCCAACCGGGGCAGCTCTTTCTTTGCGGAGCAGAAGGGCAGAAGGGCCATCTATTTTACGGCAGACGTGGGCCTGTTCAACTCGCAGCTGGCCAATTTTGACCGCAGGGCGCTGTCGCTGAATTCCATCAAGGGCGTGCTTGCTGTCGGTTTCAAAAAATACTGGTTCGTTGGCGGTTCGTTCGGCTTTGACTACCTAGGTTCCATTGAAAACATGGAATATTCGTTCGGCATAAACGGAGGCGCAAGCATCATGCTCTGCCGCTTTGTCCGCCCCTATGTGGAAGCCGGGCTGGAATTCCACACGAACC
This sequence comes from uncultured Spirochaetaceae bacterium, assembly GCA_902803415.1. Lineage (GTDB taxonomy): Bacteria > Spirochaetota > Spirochaetia > Treponematales > Treponemataceae > Treponema_D. The sequence continues at coordinate 8,133 of CADCQA010000228.1, forward strand.
TTATCGGCGTGGCTTCAGCGGGAACCGGCGTGGACATCATGTTCGGCAAGCTGCTCCTTAACGCGAACTACCATTTTAACGTGCCCTACAGTTTTGATTCATTCAATTTCCAGACGCCGTACCACACGCTGGGCGCAGGCATCGGCTTTACGTGGTAGCCGCAGCATTGCAAGCTGCCCGCTGCCTGGTATGCGGAATATTTTTTTGTCTTCATGCTGAATTACTGAGCGCCGTTGTGGCGGCAGATGTCGCTGATAATGCAGCTCTGGCAGGCGGGTTTGCGTGCGGTGCAGACATACCTGCCGTGCAGCAGGAGCCAGTGGTGCGCATCCAGCAGATAGGCCTGCGGTACGCGCTCCATAAGGGACAGTTCTACTTCCTGCGGCGTATGCCCCGCGGCGAGCCCGATTTTGGGGCAGATGCGCAGCAGGTGCGTGTCAACCGGCATAACCGGCTGGCGGTACACTACGTTGAGCACCACGTTCGCCGTCTTGCGCCCCACGCCCGGCAGGGACATCAGTTCCTCGCGCGTGGCAGGAACGGCACCGCCAAAGTCATCCAGCAGTTTTCTACTGAGCGCAAGGATGTGCTCCGCCTTGCTGTTATACAGCCCGATGGAGCGGATGTAGCGGACAAGCCCGTCCTTGCCGAGCGCAAGCATCTGCGCAGGCTCCTGCACTTCGCGGTACAGGGGCTCCGTCGCCTTGTTCACGGACTTGTCGGTTGCCTGCGCGCTCAGCACCACGCTGACGAGCAGACAGTATGCATTGGGTGCATGCAGCTCCGGCAGCGGATTCGGGCGCTCCGCCTTAAAGCGGCGGAACACCTCCTCCATCTCGCTGCCGGAAAGCAGTTCGGTTTTACCCTGCGGCAAATTATTTCACCGCTTTCTTGAGGGCATCGGCTTTGTTCGTCTGCTCCCACGGGAATTCGCTGCGCCCGAAGTGGCCGTATGTGGCAGTTGCTTCGTAGATGGGGCGCTTCAGGTCAAGCGTGCTGACAATGCCGCCCGGCGTGCAGTCAAAGACTTCCTTGACGGCAGCAACAATCTTTTCTTCCGGAACAACGGCAGTGCCGAAGGTCTCGGCCATGATGCTCACCGGGAACGGAACGCCGATGGCGTAGGCAAGCTGAATTTCGCAGCGCTCGGCAAGACCGGCAGCAACCACGTTCTTTGCAATGTAGCGTGCCATGTATGCTGCAGAGCGGTCAACCTTGGACGGATCCTTGCCGCTGAAGCAGCCGCCGCCGTGGCGTCCCATGCCGCCGTAGGTATCAACGATAATCTTGCGTCCCGTCAGGCCGGAATCGCCCACCGGACCGCCGATGCAGAACTGGCCGGTCGGGTTCACGAAGAACTTGGTCTTTGCGTCAAGCAGTCCTGTCGGTTCCAGCACCGGCTTCACCAGCTTTTCAATGATGGTGTCGCGGATTTCGTCATGGCTGATTCCGGGATCATGCTGCTGAGAGATAACAACCGTGTCGATGTGCACGGGCTTGTGTCCTTCATATTCAATGGTCACCTGGCTCTTTGAGTCCGGGCGGAACCAGTGCACTTTGCCTTCCTTGCGCAGGCGGGCGGATTCGCGCATCAGCTTGTGCGCATACATGATGGGAGCGGGCATCAGCTCAGGCGTTTCGCTGCAGGCGAAGCCGAACATCATGCCCTGGTCACCGGCACCCTGCTGGCCCTTGAATTCGTCAAGGCCTTTTCCCACAACACCCTGGTTGATGTCAGCAGACTGAGAGTGAATCATGTTGAGGACAGCCATTGAATTGTAGTCAAGGCCGTATGCGGGGTTGGAATAGCCGATGCGCTTGGCAACGTCACGAGCAACCTGCTGCACGTCAACGTACGCTTTTGTATTTATCTCACCGCCGACCAGCACCAGCGCCTGACAGGCAAAAGTTTCTGCAGCAACATGGCTGTCCTTGTCCTGGCGCAGGCATTCGTCAAGGATGCCGTCGCTGATCTGGTCGCAGAGCTTGTCAGGATGCCCTTCGCCGACAGATTCTGAAGTGAAAAGGTAATGTTTGTTTTCCATAAAAGATGAACGCTCCTCCCACAAGCCCCTCTCCCGCCCCGCATCTTGCGGGAAGACGGCATTTTCTGCGCCATTTTTATATAAAAATAATATTAAATTTATAAAAAATGCATAATTCGCAAAAAAACAGGTTTACTTATGGCATAAAATAGTATATAATAATCTTATCTAAAGAGCAACTGCCCTTGTGAGAAAAGGTCTATAAAAGGAGTTTATGTATGGCTTTAAAAAAATCTTATTCAAAGGACAAGAAGACTTGCAACGTCACGTTCACAGTTTCAGCAGAAGCCGCCCACGGAGCCGAGACCGTCACCGTTGCCGGTGATTTCAATAGTTGGAGCAGCACGGAGACCCCCCTCAAGAAAGGAAAAGACGGAAGTTTCTCCGTTAAAATACCGCTCCCTGCTGGCGGGAAGGAATACCAGTTCCGCTACCTGCTCGACGGAAAGCACTGGGAAAATGACTGGGCCGCAGACAAATATATTCCCGCTCCGTTCTCCCACACGGACAATTCAGTCGTCATCGTCTAATACAGAACACAGCATACCGAACGAAAGCATTATCCCCCGGCTGCACAGGAAGGCAGGCCGGGGATTTTTTTAGCAGGACAACAGTGCAGGGGGAAGCCCCCGCACAACAGCTGCTTACGGTGCCGTCAGAATCTGGTACATGGGATTTTCGCCGGGGTGCAGCTCCAGAATGTGCCGCTCACAGGCAAGCACCTCCGTCGGGTCGTGCGTTACATGCAGCAGGGTTGTTGTGCCGGTAGACGCAACTGTTTCCAGCAAATCCAGGATTTTGCTGCGGTAATCTTCATCAAGTCCGTGGCACGGCTCGTCAAGCACCAGCACCCGCGGCGACTTTACCGCGGCACGCACAATCAGGATGGCGCGCTGTTCCCCGTAGCTGAGCGAGCTGAACGTTTCCCCGCCGCGCCCGGCAAAGCCTGCAAGTTTCAGCCATGCATCTGCCACCGCAAGCTCAAAATCAGTCGGCGGCTCGTAAAGCCCGATGCTGTCATGGAAGCCGGAAACAATGACGCTGCGCAGGTCCGTGCCGCCAACCATGCGGTATTCCACATGCAGGCGGTAGCTCACAATGCCCAGCTGCCGCTTGATGTCCCAGATGGTTTCGCCGCTGCCGCGCCGCTTGCCGAACAGCCGCACGTCCTCGCGGAAAACCTGCATGTTGTCGCCGGTTATCAGTTCCAGAATCGTCGTCTTGCCGGAACCGTTGGGACCGCGGATAAGCCAGTGTTCGCCCCGGCGCACCTCCCAGTTCAGGTTGGCAAGCACCTGGTGGTCGCCCCAGCCCACATTCACCCCGTGGAAGCTGATAAGGCTGTCCGGCACCGGCGTGCTGTTGATGCTGTCCGTCAGCGCACCGCTTTCGCTGCGAATCCGCTGCAGTGAAGCAAGAAAATCCTTCCGCGCAGCCTCGCGCACAGCTGCACGTTCTTCCTGCCGCCGGGCAAGCAGCGCCTCATAGTCCCCGCGCGGGCCGGCAAAGGAAACACGCCCGCCGCTAAACTCAAGCACCCGGTTAATGCCGTCGGGAATCTCGCAGTAGCGTTCCATCCGCAGAATGATGCGGGGAAAGCTGTCATCTTTGGAAGCAGCAAGCTGCCGCCCCACAACCGTCCCAAAAAATTCCCGCAGGATGCGCCGCGACTGCGCGTCAAGGCCGGCAAAGGGATCGCTCAGCACAAGGAGGCGGCAGCCGGAAAGCAGCGCCCGGCACAGCAGCGTCCGCCGGATTTCGCCGGTAGACATGTAGCGCAGGCCCCTGTCCAGAATGCCTTCTACGCCGCAGAGCTTTACCTGCGGCAGCGTCTCCAGCCGGGCAGCGATGGGCGGAAGCGGCGCACCTTTGCGGCTGGAACCGCCGAGCACCTCGCAGATGTACTGCCGCCCCGTGCGCCCCTCGTCCTCACGGTTAAGGATTTCGCTTTCGTCACGGGCGCGTTCTTCCTCGATGAGTGCGGCGGCTGCTTCCAGCGACACAATGGCAACGCTGCTGCCGAACACCGACTCGTAACAGGGCACGTCTTCCGCTGCGGCTCCCGGCGGCACCTCGTTCCCGCCGAAGGAAAGTTCCCCGGCAAGCGCACGGATAAATTCCGCCTTGCCGCCGCCGTTCGGGCCGGTTACCAGCCACGCTTCACCTTCATTCATCTGCCAGTCAACACGCTGCAGCCGCATGCCGTCGCTGCCCCTGATGCAGCAGTTCCGCACAATAATCTGATGAGACGCTTCCACTTCTTCCTCCTTATCAGCCGAGCGCCACGTCAAGCGCCATCATCAGCGTAAAACCGGCTGCAAACAAAATTGTTCCGATATCAGAATGTTCGCCCTCTGCCATTTCGGGAACAAGTTCTTCTACCACCACGTAAACCATGGCACCCGCGGCAAAACTCAGCAGCCAGGGCAGCGCCGGAAGCACAAAGCTGGCCGCAAGAATGGTGAGCACGGCACCCACAGGTTCCACCGCGCCGGAAAGCATGCCCGCCCAGAACGCCCTGCCCTTCTTCATGCCTTCCGTGTGGAGCGGCATGGAAATGATGGCACCTTCCGGGAAATTCTGAATGGCAATGCCAACCGCCAGCGCAAGCGCACCGCCAAGAGAAATGTCCATGCTGCCTGCAAGCCAGCCGGCCCAGACCACACCCACCGCCATTCCTTCGGGGATATTGTGCAGCGTAACGGCAAGCACCATCATCGTTGTGCGGGCAAGCCGGGAGCGGGGACCTTCCGCCTGCTCGCTGTGCAGGTGCAGGTGCGGGATGATTTTGTCCAGCAGCAGCAGGAAGAGCGTTCCTGCCCAGAATCCCGCGGCGGCAGGCACAAAGGCAAACTTACCCATCGAAGCGCTCTTTTCCATTGCCGGAACAAGCAGGCTCCAGATTGAAGCAGCTACCATCACACCGGCGGCAAAGCCCGTGAGCGCCCGCTGCACGGAAAGCCGGAAATCACTATGCATGAAAAACACACAGGCAGCGCCAAGCGCCGTACCGAGAAATGGCAGCAGGATGCCGCCGACCAGTTCCACTGACATCTGAAAATCCTCCACAATAAGCCCGCAAAGCAACAGGCTCTTCCGCTTCAAAAGTTCCGCACAAGTATAGCACGAAGGCAGGCCCCGTTTCCAGCAGGAGGAACGGGGACACCTGGAGACCAGAAGAAAAGCCCTCCTTCGCAATTTTTTAAAATTTTTCCAAAAAAAACTGAGAAAAATGCATAATCCCGGCAAGTATAAAGGGTAAGGGGGAAGAAGAAATGAACGATGAAAAAGACCTCTGTGAAGAAACCCGCAAGGCTCAGGGGGATTCCGGCACAGCGGAACTGGAAGCCGCCAGCCTGAACCCGCCCAAGCCAAAGCGGGAATACAAGGACCGGCTGTTCAAAGCAATTTTCGGCAGAGATACCGAAGAAAGCAAACGCTGGCGGCTGGATTTATACAACGCGCTGAACAACACAAACTACACCGACCCGGACGCACTCACGCTGACGACAATTGAGAACGTCATCTACATCACGATGAAGAATGATATTTCATTCTTGATTGGAAGTCAGATGAACTTGTACGAGCAGCAGTCAAGCTTTAACCCGAACATGCCGCTGCGGGGACTCATGTACTTTGCGCAGTTGTACCAGATGAATCTGGCTGAACGGGGAGAAGATTTATTCGGTTCCCGGCTGGTGAAGATTCCCGCGCCGAGCTTTGTTGTGTTCTACAACGGCGACAGGAAAGTGCCTGATGTGTCAAAGCTGCGGCTTTCGGATGCATTCGAACCAACTGAGAGTACAGAGGGCTTCGAGTGGACTGCAACCGTCGTAAACATCGACGGAAATCACAATAAAACACTTCAAAAAAAGTGTAAGTCGTTGTATGCTTATTGCAGCTACGTAAATCGGGTCAAGCAGAATTTGAAGGCAAAGCAGCCGCTCAGG
>CADCQA010000229.1 GCA_902803415.1 uncultured Spirochaetaceae bacterium
CTGTCCCTGATTTCCACTCCCATCGTTCCCTTGTTTCTCTACTTTTTCTCCAGGGACTTTCCTGCTTCCTGATAATCGTAATCGGTGTTCACCAGCCACAGGTTGTTCTTGTTCGTGCCGGAAAGAATGTTTTCCGCCGCCAGCAGCCCCATAAGGATGCTGTGGTCCTGGTTATTGTACTTGAACGAGCCGTTTCTTCCAATAAAGAGCATGTTTCCGATGCTGTCGGCAGCGGCCTGCAGCTTCACCATTTTCTGCTGGTAGCCGGTATCGTACACCGGGTATGAGCGGTGCATGCGGACAACATAGCCGTCCTTTATTTCCTCAGTCTTTGCAAGCCCGGCCTTTACGATGTCGCTCTTGGCAAGATCTACCATCTGGGCATCGCTGTACTGCCACTGCTCGTCGTTGTCGTAAGACCAGTATTCCAGCGCAAGAATCGTGCTTTCCTTGCCGTTCAGCATGAAGGGCGACCAGTTGCGGAAATTCGTAATGCGGCCCATGGTAACAGTCTTGTCGTGCACGTAAATCCAGTTGTCCTTGAAGATGTCCGGATTGGTAACTTCAAGGTACACGAGCGTCGTGTTGCGGTACGTCAGGCTCTGCGCCAGGCTGCGCACTTCGTCGCTGAAATCCGGTATGCTGCACAGCATTTCCGTAAACGGCGCGGTGGAAACCACAAAGTCGAATTTCTCTTCCTTACCGTCGGCAAACACAATGCCGCACGCCTTGCCGCCTTCGGTCTTGATGCCCTTCACCGGCGTTTCCAGATAGATATGGCCGCCCAGTTCAGTGATTTTCTTTGCAATATTTTCGTACGGCACACCCGCACCGAACTTGGGGTACGCAAAGCGGTCAACCAGCGTCTTGTGCTTGGAACCGCCCTGATGGAAGAGCGCGCTCTTTATGACTTCCAGCATGTTCAGGCCCTTGATACGCTGGCGGGCAAAATCCGCGTCCAGCTCGGTACAGGGAATGCCCCAAAGACGCTCGCTGTATGATTTGAAGAAAATGCTGTACAGGCGGTAACCGAACCTGTTGGAAACCCATTCTTCGAAAGACTTCTCGCTGCCCTTCTTCTTGAACTGGGCGCGGAAGTAGCTCAGGATGCAGAGGAAGGCTTCCCACACGCCAAGGTTTGCAAGCGCATTGAAAGCGCGCACCGGGTACAGGAAGAATTTATGCTTGTAGAAAATCCTTGTCAGGCGGTCAACCATGATGTAGTCTTCGCCCACATAGGAAAGCCAGAAATCGTTTATCCGCTGATCCATGCTGAAAAAGCGGTGCGGGCCAAGGTCAACCTTCTGTCCCCACAAATCAAAGCTCTTTGTCATGCCGCCGACGGTCTTGTCTGACTCATAGATGCTTACGTCAACACCCTGTTCTGCAAGCTTAACTGCACAGGTGAGTCCCGCAGGCCCCGCCCCGATAATTCCTACTTTCATATACACTCCTTGGGGATGCACGGCACCAAAACAGCCGGCCGCTCATCCCGGCTTATTTTACGATTTTCAGGCTTCCTCTTCTGCGGCAGCCGGTGCAGCAGAAGCAGGCTTTGCATTCCTAAAGCTGAACAGGACATGACCCGCATAGTTACAGACAAAGGAACAGCCGATTGCACAGACATGCGCGGCAAGTTCCCGCAGCTCCTGCGAAAGCGGCACGTCCAGGCGCTGCAGAAGGCGCAGGGCAAGCGCAGAGACCACAAACGTAACCACCAGCCCGCCGCAGGCAACCAGCGAAAATTTCAGGAAGGTCTTGAGCGAAAGGTTGTTCCCGCCCGTTCTGAATGCAAAGGTTGCGGACAGCAGGTAATTCACGATGTGCCCGATGAGGTAACTGATGACTACGCTCACTTCAAAGGGAAGAAATTTTGAAAGCCCAATACGGCTGACGACGTTGACGATTGTGGCAACAAGCGCCGTACAGAAATAGCGCGCCGTCTGCGCAAGCTTGTCTTTTGATATGTTTGCAAATATGCTCATCGGGAACCTCCGAACAGTTTCTGGTGCCAGGCCCATGCGTCGCGGAGGATTGTCTCCGTGGCGGAATGCACGGGTTTCCAGCCGAGCAGCGCTTCTGCCTTCTTTCCGCAGCCGATAAGCTCAGGCGGATCGCCTGCCCGCCGTTCCGCTTCCCTGACGGGGATACTCCTGCCGGTGACTTTTTCTGCCGCCGCCACAAGCTCGCGGATGGAAACCCCAAAGCCGGTGCCAAGGTTCAGGAAAAGCGAATCTCCCCCGGACTGAAGGTGCTCGCAGGCACGGTAGTGCGCATCTGCAAGGTCCGTAACATGGATGTAGTCACGGATGCAGGTGCCGTCCTTTGTGGGATAATCCGTGCCGTAAATGTCAAGGTGGTCGCGCCGCCCCATTGCAGCATCCAGGATAATGGGGATAATGTGCGTTTCGGGCTCGTGGTGCTCGCCGATGCGGCAGTCAGGGTCGGCACCGGCAGCGTTAAAGTAGCGGAAGATGCAGTAGCGCAGCCCGTAGGCAGCGGCATAGTCGCGCACAATGCGTTCTATCATCAGCTTGGAAGCGCCGTAGGGATTGATGGGCTTCTGCTCCATGTCTTCGGTAATCGGCATGTGGTCGGGCACGCCGTAGGTAGCGCAGGTTGAAGAGAAAATAAACTGCTTTACCCCGTGGCGCAGCATCGCATCCAGCAGGTTTACGGTGTTCGCAACGTTGTTCCGGTAGTATTTTGCCGGATCCTTTACGGATTCCCCCACGTACGCAAATGCCGCAAAATGAATGACGGCATCTATCTTATGCTCCGTAAAAATCCTGTCCAGCAGCGCGGAATCGGCAATGTCGCCCTGCACGAATTCCCCGCTGAGCACGCTTTCGCGGTGGCCGTACACAAGATTGTCCAGCACCACCGTGTCCTTGCCCTTGCCGGCAAAATATGCATTCGTGTGGCTGCCGATGTACCCTGCGCCGCCAGTTATCAGAATCATGCGGAATCTCCTTGGTTTAAAACTTTCTTATTATTGACAGATGCACTTCTTTTGTCAATATCATAGAAGCAATGTTGTGCAGAAGCGCACATGCATAGGCTTATCGCGTACGGTGACCGCAAGAAAAAATTCAACTTTTTTCCCAAAAATCTGCGAAAAATGAAATTTCTCGGGTATCTAGAGGGTATGGGACATAACACACAACGAATCAAACCATTTGAAGAATTAACC
>CADCQA010000230.1 GCA_902803415.1 uncultured Spirochaetaceae bacterium
ACGCTGGCGCTCTGGTTCACAATCTGCTGGTGCACGCTTTCGATGTTCGCAATAATCTGCGTGATTGCCGTTGCCGTATCCTGTGCGGTGGCGCCCATGTCCTCGCCCGCAATACTCAGCTCATCCTTTGAGGCCTTAACATCCGCAACGATGTTCTGCAGCTTCTGCACAAAGAGGTTGAAGCCCTGCACCACCTGCCCGATTTCGTTGTTTGAAGTCACGTGGATGCGCTTGGTAAGGTCGGCGTTTCCGGTTGCAATGTCGGTAATGATGCCGCGGACAGTCTGGAGCGGCTTGAGCGAAAGGGCAAGGATGATTGCGGCCAGCACAAGAATTGCAGCCAGCACCACCACCCCAAAGAACGTACACGCGACGGCAACCTTGCTGCCCAGCGCATCGATGGTAGCCCCGGCAACGGTAAAGCCCAGCGCCCACGACGTGCCCGCAATGCCGCTGTAGACCAGCAGATCCTGCCTGCTGCCCGTGTAGGATTTAATCCACGCATGCCCCGATTCACCGTTTATCATCTTGCGGGAGTACTCGATAAGGTCTTCGTGCCCTTCACCGGGGTTGGTCAGGAAGTTTCCGCCTTCCGCAGCCGCAGGATGGTACATGACGTCGCCGTTGTGGTCCAGCATGAACTGCCACACGCCTTCGGGCACATCAAGTTCCTTTACGGGCTTGATGAGGTTTTCTACGTTTATGACGCCGGAGACCATGGCAAAGGTTTTGCCCTTTGCATCCTTGAGGGCGGTCGTCACATGGATAACTTTGTCGCCGGTGGTCTTTGAAACGACGGGATTGTCAATAAAGCGGTTCTGCCCCTGCTTTACAATTGCCTGGAAATAGTCGCGCTCGGCTATGTCCGTCCGCTTGCCCAAATCGGTGTAGGCAAGCCCGTCCGGCCCTGCAATCATGATGTAGTCGTATTCCGCCGCCCGCAGGTTCGCCCTGTCCTGCAGCCAGCGGCCTACTTCCTCGATGTCGCCGTTCCGCATGACGTCCGCGCCGACGTAGACCTGCAAATCTTTAAAATACCCTTCAACGGTATTCGAAATGGCCTGGTTCATTGCGTTCGCAAGGCGGTTGTAGCTGTCCACATGGTCTTCCCGGGAATCAGACTTTGCAATCTGGCCGAGTGAAAACACCTGCACGGCGGTCAAAACACCAAAACCCAGTCCTATCATCATAAGGAGGGAAATGACCAGGCTGGTGGCCTTCTTCTGTTCAGACATGAATGTACTCCTCCGCAACTTTCAAAACTCTTCTTCCTTTTGAAATTGCGCTGCCGGAATCTGTAAACCCCTGTATTATATAGCATTAAAAGGATTCCGGCAAAATTCGTGATGTTCCCGCCGCCCTTATGCCCGGACGCCGCGAACTGTTACTATCTATATTATTATCCCTCAATAATTTGCCGCCGTCAATAAAATTCTAAGCTTTCTGCAGGTCTTTGTTCCCTCTTGCCCGCGCACCCTGTTTTCAGTACAATACGCGTATGAAAATGTCACAAATCCCCCTCAGGACACTGCGGGAAGCCCCTGCAGAAGCTGTCATTGCCAGCCATCAGCTTATGATGCGCGCTGACTTAATCAGGAAACTTGGGAACGGTCTTTATACATATATGCCGCTGGGCTTCCGCTCGCTGCAGAAACTGCAGCGCATTATCCGCGAGGAACTGGATGCGTCCGGCGCACTAGAATTCAAGCCCACCGTCATCGTGCCGGGAGATATATGGAAGGAAAGCGGCCGCTGGGAAAGCTTTGGCCCGCAGATGCTGAAGGCGCAGAACCGCCAGCAGCAGGACATGGTTGTAAGCCCCACGGCCGAGGAAGCCTATACCGCCATCATGCGGCAGGGGCTTACCAGCTACAAGCAGCTGCCCATCAACTGTTACCAGATAAACACCAAGTACCGCGACGAAATCCGCCCCCGCTACGGCGTTATGCGCGGCCGCGAGTTCATCATGATGGACGGCTATTCGCTGCACACCGATGACGCATCGCTGGATGAGACCTACCAGGCCTACGCAAAGGCCTACCTGCGCATCTTCAGCCGTCTGGGACTCAAGGTGATTCCCGTTAAGGCGGACACCGGTGCAATGGGCGGCTCCGGCTCAGAGGAGTTCATGGTGGAAAGCCCCGTCGGCGACGACACGCTTATCCTGTGCCCCAAGTGCGGCTATGCTGCCAACGTGGAAAAGGCTGCCTGCGCCCCCGATGCTGCCGTGGACAACGACGGCAAGCCGCAGGTTAAAACCGACCTTCCCATTGAAGATGTTGCCACTCCGAACGTCTTCTCTATAGAAGACATGGAAAAGTTCTTCGGCTGCACGCCCAAGCTGTTCATCAAGGCGCTGCTGTACCGCGTTATAAACAGCACGCTTGACCTTTCCAAGGCACCGCACTGCGCCGGCCTCAAGAGCCGCCAGGAAGGCAGCGTTACGTTCTATCCGCTGTCCTACGTGTGCGTGCTTATCCGTGCCGACCTTGACGTGAACGAGGCAAAGCTTGCCGGCCTGCTGAAGGCGAGCGAGGTTGTGCTTGCCGATGCAGAAGAAGTGCTCAAGATTGCGGGTGCACCCCACGGCTTTGTGGGACCCGTTACCGTGCAGGCACCCATCGTGCAGGATTTGAGCGTAAACGACATGCATGACGCCATTGCCGGAAGCGGCAAGGAAGGTTACCACATAAAGCACGTGGAACCGGGCCGCGACTTTACGGCATGGCTCAATGCCGACGTGCGCACGGTAAAGCCGGGCGACACCTGCCCTGCCTGCGGCGGCACCTTCTATGCCACCAAGGGCAACGAGCTGGGTCACATCTTTAAGCTGGGCCGGAAATACACCGACAGCATGGGCGTGTCCTACCTTGACGTGAACGGCAAGGCCGCCGTACCCACGATGGGCTGCTACGGCATAGGCGTTGACCGCGTGCTGGCAAGCGTTATTGAAGGCAGCCATGACGACAAGGGCATTATCTGGCCGATGAGCGTGGCGCCGTTCCAGGTGGCAGTGGTGCCCATCAAGTACAAGGACACCATGAAGGAAGCCGCCGACCGCCTGTATGCCGGGCTGAAAGCAGCGGGAATCGACGTGCTGCTGGACGACCGCGACGAGCGCCCCGGCGTTAAATTCAACGACATGGACCTGATCGGCTTCCCCATCCGCATTACCGTGGGCGACAAAAACCTGCCGAACGTGGAAGTAAAGCTCCGCAGTGCCGCAGAAGCCGAACTGGTGCCGCTGGATCAGGCCGTAGAAAAAGTCTCCGCCATGGTAAAATCCGCCATAGCCGAACTGGATAAGTAGCATTTCCCGGCGGGGTGCACGAAACCTTTGCACCCCGCCGCTTGTTTTATACACAGTTCTGACATTTTAATCCAATGGAGGTGCACCTGTGCCCATGCTGAAGATTCGGAAAGGCTTCTGCTGCCTGCTTTTTGCCGCCGTGGCCTCGCTTGCCGCCGCGCTGCCGGGGGTTGACCGCGCAATCCCAGATTTTTCCGGCGAATACGTGTATTACAAAGACAATACGTTTAAGAACGAGTCAATCGTCGGCTTTCTGTACTATGACGAAGCAACATACGCCGTCCGCTACTATTCACCCGCGGCGGCCGCTGCAAAACAGCCGGAAAAAGACATCACCATTTATTTTTCCGTGAATCCTGACAAGGCTGTGCTGGAGCTGACCGGCGAAACCGTCGTCGGCTCGTCAGACAGCGCCGATGACGTGGACATCGTAAACTACCTGCATGATCTGTTCTACGAATTTTCTGCACGGCGGCGCAAGGCCCCGATCACGGATGCCGTAAAGCTTGACGTGCCGCAGGACTTTGCGCAGTTCGGCGGCACCGTAACGCTTTCCTTCAACACACGGGTACCAATCTTTAACCTTGTTTCCATCAAGGCGGTGGACGGAAGCCTCCTGTTCCAGCTGGAAACAGCGGGCCTGCTTGCCGATTCCGCCGATACCAGCTTTGCGTCGTTCAAGGGCGTGAACGGGCTGCCTGCGGACAAAAAGCGCGCCTTCTCCAAAAACCGCTCCGCAAAGTCCGCCGCCCTCCGCTTTGAAGAGCAGAGCCTTGCCGCCGACACGCAGTGGACGCAGAGCATGGAAAACCTGTGGCTGCTGGGCGACAGCGCGCTGGTGTCCATGAACGTAATTTCAATTCCGGCCGCCTTTGCGGAACACCCGGAGCTGTTCAAGGAACTGCTTATCCGCAAATCCTGCCAGGGAACCACCGGCTCCTATGCTTTGTGGCAGCACGCGCAGGTGCAGGAAAAAGGCAAGGCCGTTACCGTCACGAACGTGTTCTACCAGCCGGAAAACGGTGACGTAACCCGCGACTTTAAGGTGCTCACCGACATCGGCGGCGGCTGCTACGCCTACCTCACGCTGACCGTCTTCGACAGCATCTACCAGAAAAACAAATCCTACTTCAATAAAATCCTAAAGAGCTACCGTGCACAGTAGCAGGGTGTGCGGGGTATTCCCCCGCGCCCCCGTTAATGTAGGGGAGGGGCACCCCCTACTTCCGAAGCGAGGGGTGCCCCTCCCCTAAAACCCCTCCCCACCCCGGCACGGTCTGGGGCTGCGCCCCTTGGAAACCCTGCTTTTAAACCTGTTTCGAAAACTGATTTCCGAGCCCCTTAGTCCCCCGCGCATCCCGGCTCCATACACTCCCCGCGCCCCCTGCTTATTGAAATAAAGCCACCGGTAGTTTATAATGGTTTTATGTCTGAAAGAAACAGAAACAACCGGCAGGAACCCCGCCGCAGCTCCGGACTGGGGCTTGCGCTCTGGGTTGCGGCCGCCCTCATACTTTTCGTCCTCTTCCTGGTGAACCAGGGAAAAATCATCCAGAACCTTAAGGTTACCGGCTTTTTTGGGCGCGTCTTCGGCAAGACGCCCGCTTTTGTAGAGAACGCTGCGCCGGAATTCATTGCAGACACGGAAAAAAATGAGGTGGCGCCGGTTACGCCGTCGCAGATAGAAATCGAAAAGGTTCCCGCTCCTGCCGGCTCCGAAAAGAACAGCACTGCCGCCGTAGAAGAAGGCACTGCCGGGGCAGACGGCACGGAAACGGCCTCCACGCTGCCGCTTTCCAGCCAGACGGTAAACCTTAAGCTTTGCTTTATGTCCATCAACAGCGACGGCTCCGTTACTCGCCACGAAGTAACCCGCGCCATGAAGAAGACAGGCAGCCCGCTGGCCGATGCCATAAATGCGCTTATCGACGGCCCCACCGTGGACGAAGAGCGCGAAGGCTGCCGCACGCTGGTGTCGACAGGCACACAGCTTATCAGCGCCACCGTAAAGGGCGGCTCCGCAATACTGAATTTCAGCGGAGAGTTCGAATTCAACCAGTACGGCATAGAAGGCACGCGCGGACAGCTGCAGCAGATAGTATACACCGCAACCGCCTTCCCCACCGTGGAAAACGTGCAGTTCCTTGTAGACGGCGAACACCGCGAATACCTGGGCGGCGAAGGCGTCTGGATAGGCTCCCCCCTCTCGCGCAACAGTTTCTAACACCAAAGCCGGAGGTTTTCATGATTCTCCTTATCGGCGGCAGCAGCCACGTAGGCAAAACGCTGCTTGCACAGAAACTCCTTGAGCGGACGGGGTTCCCCTACCTGAGCCTTGACCACCTTAAAATGGGCTTTATCCGCAGCGGCCTGACCAGGCTGACGGTAGAAGACGATTACGAAATGCGCTACTTTCTGTGGCCCTTTGCCGCGGAAATGATAAAAACCGCCATTGAAAACCACCAGAACATGATTGTGGAAGGCTGCTACATTCCCGGCGAATGGCGACAGCAGTTTCCGCAGGACTACCTTGCAGACATCCGCTGCACGTTCATCACCATGAGCGAAGGCTACATCCGGAACAATTTTGGGCTTATCGCGTCCACCGCAAACGTCATTGAGCAGCGCCTGGACGACCGCCCGGACATGGAGCGCCTGATAGCATGCAGCCGGGCATTCCGCCAGGACTGCCGGAAGTTTAATATAGAAAACATCGATCTCGGCGACA
>CADCQA010000231.1 GCA_902803415.1 uncultured Spirochaetaceae bacterium
AGCGCATTTTTGTCGCTTGCAGAGCTCCTGCCCTGTTGTAGGGCAATGCTTGCCAGCCTTCAAGTGTTGTGCTACACTAACGGCATGAATAAGACTGAGAAACCAAGTACCATTCCGGAGCGCAAGGATGTTCCGGCTGAATATAAGTGGGATTTGTCTCCGCTCTATACGTCTGATGCGGCGTGGGAAGCCGACTTAAAGAAAATCCCGGAGCTGACGGCGCAGTTTGCCGCCTACCGCGGGCGTGTGGGCGAAAGCAAGGAGACCTTCCTTGCCCTGCTGAAGCTTGACGAGCAGATTGACCGCCTGATGGAAGACGTGTACCACTTTGCGAGCCTGCGCCACGAGGCCGACCAGGGCGACAGTACCGCGCAGGAACAGTACAACCGCGTGCTGATGGAATACACAAAGGTGGGGGCGGCGCAGAGTTTTTACCTGCCGGAAATGCTTGCAATTCCCGATGCAACGGTGGAAAGCTGGCTTGCCGACGACGTCTTTGCAGACTACCGCATCTATGTGCGCAAAATCATGCACCGCAAGCCCCACACGCTCAGCGAGAAGGAAGAACGCATCCTTGCCCTGCAGGGAGAGAGCGGCAACACTGCCTCCAATGTCTTTGGGCTGCTGACGGACGTTGACCTTTCGTTCGGTACCGTGCAGGACGGTGGCACGGAAAAGCCGCTTACGCACAGCACCTTCAGCACCTTCCTTGAAAACCAGGACAGGGCTGTCCGCAGGGAAGCCTACACGAAATTCTACGGAGCCTTCAATGCCCATGCGAACACGCTTGCGGCGCTCTATTCCGGTTCGGTGAACCAGGACGTTTTCATTGCACGCGCGCGCGGCTATGCGTCTTCGCTGGAAGCTGCCCTGTACGGCGACAAGGTTGATGCCGCCGTGTACCGCAATCTTATCGACACTGTGCACCGCAACCTGCCGGTTCTGCACCGCTACTATGCGCTGCGGAAACGTGTGCTGGGCGTGGACGAGCTGCGCCATTATGACGTGTACGTGCCGCTCGTTAAGTCGGTCAAGACGCACACCAGCTACGAGGAAGCCGTGGAAATCGTGCGGCAGGCGCTTGCCCCGCTGGGCACGGAGTATACCGGCAGGCTGTGCGGCGGGCTGCTGCACGGCTGGGCCGACCGCTACGAAAACAAGGGAAAGCGAAGCGGTGCATTTTCTTCCGGCTGCTACCGCGGCTATCCCTACATCCTGCTGAACTACAAGGATGATTCCATCCGCGACGTGTACACGATGGCGCACGAGGGCGGGCATTCCATGCATTCGTGGTACAGCGTGCACGGCAATCCCTTTATGTGCTACGACTACACCATCTTTGAGGCGGAGGTCGCTTCGACGTTCAACGAGGAGCTGGTCTTTGAGTACATGCTGAAGGGCGCGCAGGAAAAGAAAGACACTGCGCTGGAAAACTACCTGCTTTCCATGCGTGCGTCGGACATCCTTGCAACGCTGCACCGCCAGACTATGTTCGCGGAGTTCGAGCTGATGGCGCATGAATCGGTGGAGAAGGGGGAGCCGCTGAGCACGGAGGTGCTGCGCGCGATGTACCGCCGCCTGCTGGAGCAGTACTTTGGCCCGGACATGCATTTTGAGCCGGAAAGCGACCTTGAGGGGCTGCGCATTCCACACTTCTACAATGCATTCTACGTGTACAAGTACGCCACCGGCATATCTGCGTCGCTTGCCCTTGCCCGCCGCGTTACGCAGGGCGGAGAGGCTGAGCGCGCTGATTACTTTAAGTTCCTTTCCTCCGGCGGTTCCCGCTATCCGCTGGAAAGCCTGAAACTTGCCGGGGTGGACATGGCCGGCACGGAACCGGTGCAGGCAGCGCTGGACACCTTTGCCGCGCTGGTTGACCGGCTGGAAAAGACGCTGTAAGAGGGGAGTGCTGCCGGGGGTGCCCGGCACCCCGCCCGCTAACGGAGGTAAACCATCAGCAGCATGATGTCGCTTGTGCGGATGCCGCTGATGCGCGAGGCCTGCCCCAGCGTGAGCGGGCGCACTTTTTCAAGTTTGCCGCGGCTCTCTGCGGAAAGTGCCGTTATTTTTCCGTAGTCAAAGTCCGGCGGTATGCGCGCGTTTTCCATGCGGTGGAATTTTGCCACGCGCGCGTCCTGCTTTTCTATATAATAGCGGTACTTATAGTCTTCCGCCGCAATCTCCCATTCCAGACTGCTGAATGCATCCGGTTTTTCCGCGCCGGGATGAGCGGCAATGTATGCCGCCGCCTCGTCCACGTTTGCGTACTTGCGGTGCAGCGCATCCAGCTGCGCCTGAGAAATCAGTCCTGCCCGGAAACCTTTTTCCCGCAGGCGGCGGTCGGCGGTGTCGTGCCGGAGCTTCAGCCGGTATTCGGCGCGGGCGGTGAACATGCGGTACGGTTCCTTGGTGCCCAGCGTTACCAGGTCGTCAATCAGCACGCCGATGTATGCTTCGTCGCGCCCCAGCACGAACGGTTCATAGCGCGGAATTTCCCTGAATGCGTCCCCGTGCCCGGCTTCCTGCGCCGTGCGCTCCAGTTTTGCGGCAAGCTGCGCTGTTTCCCGCGCAGAAATCTGTGCAAACAGTTCCCGCTCCGCCTCGTCCATCTGGGCCTTGGGCTGAAAGTGCCCCGGTTCCCCGCTTGCGGGGCTTGCCCCCAGCGATGAATCTGCCGCACACAGCGGCCCGCACAGTTCCTGATGCGCCTTTGCGTACAGCCCCGCGTTTATGCCGGCCACCAGTCCCTGCCCGGCAGCCTCTTCATAGCCGGAGGTGCCGTTTATCTGCCCCGCGTTGAACAGCCCCGCAACCCGTTTTGTCTCCAGCGTGGGGAAAAGCTGCGTCGGTTCTACATAGTCGTATTCCACCGCGTAGCCGGGGCGGCTCACCGTGCAGTGCTCAAAGCCCGGCATCGTGCGCAGAAACGCGTCCTGCACTTCTTCCGGCAGCGAGGATGAAAGCCCGTTCAGGTAGATTTCGTCGGTTTCCAGACCTTCCGGTTCCACAAAAAGCTGGTGCCGTTCCCGGTCGGCAAAGCGCATCACCTTGTCTTCGATGGAAGGGCAGTAGCGCGGCCCTACGCCGTGAATTTTCCCTGAATAGAGCGGCGAGCGCCCGATGTTTTCGCGGATAATGCGGTGTGTTTCGCTGTTGGTGTAGACAAGGTGGCAGGGCACCATGGGCCGGTCCACTGTTTCGTCGTCAAAGCTGAAAGGAATGACGGTGCTGTCCCCGTCCTGCAGCTCAAAGCTGGAAAAATCCACGGTGTGCCGCAGAATGCGCGGCGGGGTTCCCGTCTTGAGCCGCCCCGTGGTAAAGCCGAGCCGCCGCAGGCTTTCCGTCAGGCCGAATGCTCCGGCTTCGCCCAGCCTGCCGCAGGGGGCGTCGTATTCGCCGATGAATATCCTGCCGCCAAGGAATGTGCCCGTGGTGAGCACGGCGGCGCGCACCGGTACCACCCGGCCGCGTTCCGTTACCACGGCGATGACTTTCTGCCGCATGCCGCTCCGCGCCGCCTCCGTTGCGTGCCGGTATGCATCCGAGCCGCGCTGTTCGCCGGGGATGCTGCCGTAGTCCGCGCTGCTGTCGGAGCCTTCCGGCAGGGCCGTACTGCTTGCGACCGTCAGCACGTCGGTCACCGTGTCCATCAGCGTGCTCAGGTTCGGCTGGGTTTCAAGCACCCAGCGTGCCAGCTGCGCGTACACAATTTTGTCTGCCTGTGAACGGGGTGCCTGCACCGCCGGCCCGCGGCTCTTGTTGAGCAGCCGGAACTGAATCATGGAGCGGTCGATGAGCCTGCCCATTTCCCCGCCGAGCGCGTCAATTTCGCGCACGATGTTGCCCTTCGCAATGCCGCCGATGGACGGGTTGCAGGACATACGCCCGATGGAATCCACCGTCTGCGTGATGAGCACCGTCCGGAGCCCCATCCGCGCACAGGCCAGCGCCGCCTCAATGCCCGCATGCCCGCCGCCGCACACGGCAACGTCAAAAGAATCGTAGAACGCCATAGGCTTCCGATTATACCGGATTTTGCCCCGCGGGGGAACAGGGTTTCTCTACTAAATCTCCTGCAGGTCGTCCTGCGAGATTGAGCGGATGCCGTACTTGTCGAGGATCTCTTCCGTCTTGGGGATGTCCGTGCAGCGCAGGATCATGTAGGCGGAATTAGTCTTTTTTCCGGTAAAGCCGTACATGTATTCCACGTTGCGGCCGTTTTCGCCCAGAATCCGCAGAATTCTGTTCAGGCTGCCTGCTTCGTCAGGAATTTCAATGGCGATGACGCCGTTCACCTTCACGATGTAGCTGCTGCCCTTAAGGACTTCGGCGGTGCGCTCCGGGCAGTCCGTGATGATGCGGGCAATGCCGAAATCGCTGGTGTCTGCCAGCATGAGCGCGCGCATGTTTATGCTGTTGCGCGAAAGAACGTCCGTTATCTTGGAAAGTGCTTCCGGCTTGTTCTCCAGAAAAATTGAAACCTGCTGAATGGTCATAGCTGTTCCTCCTTGTATGCCCTGCTGCTAGTCATGGAGCTTGCGCGTGTCGATGACGCGCTTTGCCTTGCCTTCCGAGCGCTCTATCGTCTTGGGGGCGACGAGCGTGACCTTTGCCTTTATCTGGAGCACGCTCAGGAGCGCGGACTCCAGCTGCCGTTCCAGCTTGTTGTTCTCTGCGATGACGTCGCTGAATTTCTCCGGCGTCATCTCAACCTTTATCTCGAAGGTGTCGGTGTTGTTCACGCGGCCCACGATAATCTGGTAGTTCGGCGGATAACCGTTCTGCAGGAGCACGCCTTCAATCTGGCTGGGGAACACGTTCACGCCGCGGATGATAAGCATGTCGTCGGTGCGTCCCATCGGCTTTGACATGCGCACGAACGTTCTGCCGCAGGAGCAGGGCGCGCGGTTCAGCACGCCGATGTCCTTGGTGCGGAAACGCATGAGCGGGAATGCCTGCTTGGTGATTGCCGTAAACACAAGCTCGCCTTTTTCGCCGTCGGGAAGGCGCTTGCCGGTCTTGGGGTCAATTGTTTCGATGATGAAGTGGTCTTCGTTGACGTGCATGCCGTGCTGTTCTTCGCACTCGTAGGCAACGCCCGGTCCCATCACTTCGGTGAGTCCGTAGATGTCATAGGCCTTAAGGCCGAGGGACTTTTCTATGTCGCGGCGCATTTCCTCTGTCCACGGTTCCGCACCGAAAATGCCTGCCTTCAGGTGGATGTCCGCCGGGCTGAGTCCCATTTCCTTCAGGGTTTCGCCCAGGTATGCGGCGTAGCTGGGCGTACAGGCGAGCACCGTTGATTTAAGGTCCTGCATGAAGGTTATCTGGCGCTGGGTGTTTCCGCTGGAAATGGGGATAACCTGGCAGCCCAGCTTTGTAGCGCCGCCGTGCACGCCGAAGCCGCCGGTGAACAGGCCGTAGCCGTATGCAACCTGCACAATGTCGTTTTCATCCGCGCCGACTGCAACCAGCTGGCGGGCTGTACATTCGTCCCAGATGTCAAGGTCTTCTTTTGTGTAGCCCACGACAATCTGCTTGCCCGTGGTACCGCTGGATGCATGGATGCGCACGACCTTGCTCATCGGCACCGCAAACAGCCCGTAGGGATAGGTCTGGCGCAGATCGTCCTTGCAGGTAAAAGGAATCTTGTCAAGGTCGTCAAGCCCCTTGATGTCTTCCGGCGTTACGCCTGCTTCCTGGCAGCGCTTCCGGTAGTATTCCACATTCTCGTATACGTGGCGGAAATTTTTCGCCAGCCGTTCTCCCTGGAGCTTTCTCAGTTCCTCCAGCGGCATGCATTCCTTTTCCTTCTGGAAATATTTCTTGTTCATGCTGATCTCCTCGCGTTGAATTCTGCTGCATTTTGGGGAAGGGGCAGTATTGTGCTGCCGTCCGGTGCCCGGCATTCCGGTGCATCCCCTCAATTTGTTTGGAAACTACGTTTCCTGCTTTTGTTTTAAGCTTGGTTACCGTGCACGGCCGCAGGGGCTCATTGCACAAAAAAAGAAGAGAAATTCGCCCTCAGGCGAAAAAGAATGGAAAGAAGAAGCCCCTGCTCTTCAGTAAGACTGAAGTTCTTGACATATACTAAATACTATCACTACTTGGGCTGATTGTAAAGAGAAAAGTGGGGTGCGGCATGCAGAATTTTGCAGGGCGTTCTCCCGCACCCCTGTGAAGTTAGGAGACTCAGGCGTTTCCGCGGCCCAGCTGGAAGGCTTTTTTGTTCATCTCCAGGAACTGGGGCTTTACAAGCTGTTCAAGGGCGGACATCCAGGCGCTTTCCGGGAAGTCCAGATACTTTGAAAGCCGGCCCATCAGCACGATGTTCACTGCCTTTGCGGTTCCGGCCTGCTCGGCAAGCGTCAGGCAGTCAAGGGCGTCCACCTTGAGCCCCGCCGCAGCCAGTTCCCCGGTCAGGTTTTCCGGGTACTGCGCGGCGCCGGTAATCACCGGCATGGGGTCTATTTTCTGCGTGTTCACCACAATCTGCCCGCCGGGCTTGAGCCATTCGGTGTAGCGCGCCGCTTCCAGCAGCTCGAACGACACGATGAAATCTGCTTCGCCCTTGTCCACGATGGGAGAGTACACCTTGCTGCCGTAGCGCACATAGGTTACCACGGAACCGCCGCGCTGGCTCATGCCGTGGACTTCGCTCACCTTTACGTCAAAGCCTGCGTCCAGCAGCACTTTTCCCAGCGTCTTTGACGCAAGCAGCGCTCCCTGTCCGCCCACGCCGACAATCATTATATTTGTTACGTTGCTCATTTTGTTTCCTCGCTTTTTACAGTGCTCCGAACTTGCACATCTGGCTGCACACGCCGCAGCCCACGCAGAGCGTCGGGTCAATCTTTGCCTTGCCGTCCTTCATGGCGATGGCAGGGCAGCCGATTTTCATGCACATCTTGCAGCTCCTGCACTTTGCCTCGTCCACCTTGAGCGGGGGATTGTGCTTTACTTCCTTGAGCAGCGCGCACGGCCTGCGGCTGATAATCAGGCTCGGTTCGTCCGCGGCAAGTTCTTCTTTTACTGCAGCCTCGCATTCGGCGATGTTGTACGGATCCACCACGCGCACGCGCCGGATTCCCATTGCGCGGGCAAGCGCTTCCAGGTCGACGCGTCCGGCGGGGTCGCCGTACAGGTTCTTGCCGGTGGTGGGGTTCTGCTGGTGTCCGGTCATGCCGGTGATGGAATTGTCAAGCACAATCACCGTTGAGTTTGACTGATTGTAGGCAATGGTAGCAAGTCCCGTCATGCCCGAATGCATGAAGGTGGAATCGCCGATGACAGCGACGGACTGCTTTTCGTTTTCCGCGCCGCCCGCCTTGTTCCAGCCGTGCAGGCCGCTGAACGACGCGCCCATGCAGAGCGTTACGTCCATTGCAGAAAGCGGCGCCACACTGCCGAGCGTGTAGCAGCCGATATCGCCGAAGACTGTAACCTTCAGCTTGTTCAGCGCATAGAACATGCCGCGGTGGGGGCAGCCTGCGCACATAATCGGCGGACGCACCGGTATTGCAGCTGCAAGCTTTGTTCCCTGCGGCACGCTGTGCCCGAATGCGGCAGCCACAATGTTCTGGCTGAATTCGCCGCAGACCGGGAACATGTCCTTGCCGTGGATTTCGCACGGAAGCCCCAGTCCCCGGACGAACTGCTCGATGATGGGATCAAGCTCTTCTACTACAATCAGTTTTTCCAGCCCGGCTGCAAAGCTGCGGATCATGCCCGCGGGGAGCGGGTTCACCATGCCGAGCTTCAGGATGTTTACGCTGCTGCCCAGCACTTCCTTAACGTACTGGTACGCCGTTGAAGACGTGATGATGCCGGCCTTTGTGCCGGGGATGCCGAGTACGGTGCCGGCATTTCCGCCGTCAGCCTGCTCCACGCGGTTAATGCCGCTTGTTTCGCTCCACTTTTCCAGGTCTTTCATCCGCTGCTCAACAAAGGGATGGCGGCGGATGGCGTTTGCAGGTGCCATTACGTATTTGGAAATGTCCTTGCGGTAGCTTTTGTGCTCCGGCACCGTGCGTTCTGCCGGTTCCGTAATGCTCTGGCTGTGTGCAACGCGCGTGCACATCTTGTACAGGACGGGCGTATCGAACTGTTCACTGATTGCAAATGCTTCTGCGGCAAAACGGCGCGCCTCGTCCGCATCGCTCGGCTCCAGCATGGGAACCTTGGAGGCGATTGCATGGTGGCGGCTGTCCTGTTCATTCTGGCTGGAGTGCATGCCGGGGTCGTCGGCAACACCGATGACCAGTCCTGCATTCACGCCCGTGTAACTCATCGTGTAGAGCGGGTCGGCGGCCACGTTCAGTCCCACGTGCTTCATGCCGCAGAAAGCGCGGCGCCCCGCAAGGCACGCACCGAAGGCCGATTCCAGTGCGACTTTTTCGTTCGGCGCCCATTCGCAGTAGATTTCCTTGAATCTGGCGGCTTCTTCTGTAATTTCGGTGCTGGGTGTCCCCGGATAGCTGGAGACAAATTCACAGCCTGCCTCAAAAAGACCGCGTGCGGCGGCGGCATTCCCTAACATAAGTTGTTTCATCACGTTCCTCGAATGGGGCAGGGGAAAGCGTCGGCTCCCTCCCGCCCTGATATGGCAATAGACCTGTTCTGAAACTGAAGTTTCCGAACAGGTTTAATGTAGTTTTAGTTTTTGTCACGCATCCCGGCAAAGGGGTCAACCGTCCGGTATTTTTCGCGGAGCTTGGGCTTTTCAATTTTGCCCGTGGGGTTCCGCGGCACGGGGGCGAAAATGATTTTACGCGGCCGCTTGTACTTGGGCAGCTCCAGGCAGAATGCATTTACATCTTCTTCGGTGCAGCTGTGGCCTTCCTTTACTTCGATGACGGCGGCGGCGATTTCGCCCAGGCGCTTGTCCGCAAGACCGATGACCGCAACGTCCTTGATGGCGTCCATCTTGCGCAGGTAGTCTTCAATCTGCACGGGGTACAGGTTTTCGCCGCCGGTGATGATGACATCCTTCTTGCGGTCAACAAGGTAGATAAAGCCGTCTGCGTCCATCTGCGCCATGTCGCCGGTGTAAAGCCAGCCTTCCCCGTCCATTACCTCTGCGGTTGCTTCCGGGTTCTTGTAGTAGCAGACCATTACGCCGGGGCCGGACACCGCCAGCTCGCCCACCGTGCCCTGCGGCACTTCCTTGCGCTGTTCGTCTACAATCTTCACTTTCCAGCCGTAGCCGGGAATACCGATGGCGCCCACTTTCTTTACGTTGCCCACGCCAAGGTGCACGCAGCCGGGGCCGATGGATTCGGAAAGTCCGTAGTTCGTGTCGTAATCATGGTGCGGGAAGTAGCGCAGCCAGTCTTCCACCAGCTTGCGCGGGATGGGCTGGGCGCCCATGTGCGTAAGCCGCCACTGGCTCAGCTGATAGTCCTTGAGCTTAATGTCGCCGCGGTCGAGCGCATCCAGAATGTCCTGCGCCCACGGCACCAGCATCCATACAATGGTACAGTGCTCGTCGCTTACCGCCTTGATGACAACTTCCGGTTTGGTGCCGCGCAGGAGCACTGCCTTGCCGCCGCTGATGAGCGAACCGAACCAGTGCATTTTTGCGCCCGTGTGGTAGAGCGGCGGAATACAGAGGAACACATCGTCCTTGGTCTGCCCGTGGTGCTTCTGCTCTACCGTGGCGGAATGCATGAGCGCGCGGTGCTTGTGCAGGATTGCCTTGGGAAAGCCCGTGGTGCCGGAACTGAAATAGATGGCGGCATCATCGTCGTCCGTGATGGTAAGCCCCGGATTCTCCGAGGAATAGTTCATGGCGGACATAAAATAGCTTTCCGAGAAAGTGGGCTCCAGTCCTTCGCCCACGTAGATGAGCAGGCGGTGCGGCATGATTTTTTCAGAGATTGCTTCCAGGCGCCCGATGAATTCCGGGCCGAAGAAAAGAACTGAAATGTCTGCAAGTTTCAGGCAGTATTCAATTTCGTCGGGGGCATAGCGGAAGTTCAGCGGCACGGCGAGCGCCCCCGTCTTGAGTATGCCGAAGTAGATGGGCAGCCATTCCAGGCAGTTCATCATGAGAATGCCCACCTTGTCTCCCCGGCGGATGCCGCGTTCCATCAGGTAATGTGCGCAGCGGTTCGCTTTTTCGTTGAAAATCCGCCAGCTGATTTCCCGGCGGTAGGGCAGGTTTGCTTCGGGCTGTGAAAGGTCGAATTCCTTCCACGTAATCCGCATTTTTTCGCGCATCTCCGGGTTCAGTTCCACGAGTGCGCAGTCATTTCCGTACAGATCCGCGTTACGTTCCAGATATTGGGTGATAGGCATGTGCGTTTCCTTGACAGTGAAAATCTTGCGGGCAGCCCGTGCCACAGTCATCAGGCTGCCCTGCCGGTTCCAAAAGAAACAGACTTTCGAAACTGCTTCTATTATAAACGAGCCTATGCATTTAGGGAAGGGGCAGCACAAAAAATAAACCTGTTCGGAAACTTCAGTTTCAGAACAGGTTACACTAGAATGCGATGTTTAAAATCGCGCTGTTTGAGCGATTTTAAACT
>CADCQA010000232.1 GCA_902803415.1 uncultured Spirochaetaceae bacterium
ATGCTGGCCTGATGGTGGCTGTGTGGTGCATAAGACTGTAGCGGTTTTCTTCCATAAAAATAGTGGAGCCGCCTTTTCCTCCTCAACGTGTTCCTGGCGCATGAGATATGCTTTTGAAAATGAATCTCATTTTTGTTTTCTTACCATAAAGAGATTGAGGTTTTTTGTCAAGTTCCTGCACGGTTTTTCCCGTGGAAGCTTTTTCCCTGCGGGATGTTCCGGGCGGGGAGGGCTATTCCCCCGGCGTGATTACGGGCAGCAGTTCCCGCAGAAAGTGATTTTCTATTTTTGCGCGGTTGAGCAGCTCGTTCAGCGATGCGTACAGCTCCGGCTGGTCGTAGAGGCGCCCGAAGGCAATCTCCCGGCCGCCGCTGCTTCCGTAGGTAAGCGTATAGCGTTTGCCGTTGAACGTGAATTCAATTTCCTGCCGTATGGAAACGGCAAATTCAAGATCTTCCCGCGTCATAGCCTGATTATATACCTGGCATCCGGCTTTCGTCTATGCCTCTGCACCGGCGGTACCGGGAGGGGTGCTGCGCGGGGAAAAAATATTTTGAGAAAATTGCATAGGTACTTGACATGTTTATATCGATTTGCTATACTCATTATACATTTCTGATAGCGCACTGCGCTACCCGATACGCGGGGATGGTGGAATTGGTAGACACGTCAGCTTGAGGTGCTGATGCCGAAAGGTGTGCCTGTTCAAGTCAGGTTCTCCGCAACCACAAAAGGACTGCATCTAAGCAGTCCTTTTTTTATGCCCTCAGCTGTGCCGGGGAACCTGTGTGCTCCTGCTGCCTTTAGTGCTTCCTTAGCCCCAGCCCAGCTCCCAGTCGATGATTGCCTCCGGGGTAAAGAAGCGGGGACCCAGCCGTTCCACCGTAATGTCGCCGGAATCTGCCAGCCAGCCGCTGTTTGCGCCCCGCTGCACCTGCAGCCACCACATGCCGGGCATGTCCGGGTTGATGGCAACCGCCTTTGTTGTGATTGTCTGCGGCTCCCGCTCAACCTGAATCGTGCCCCTCAGCTTGTCGAATGCTCCCGGTTCCGCAAAGAGCGCCGCCGTTTTCCAGACGGTCATCTGCTGTTCAAGCCGCCGCACGGTCCACGTGGAACTGTCGGTGCTGATGCTGCGCAGGACTTCCCAGTTGCCGTTCTGATAGGGGAATGTCGTGTCTTCCCCGTCGCAGCCCATGCAGAGCCATCCGCTGCGCCCGCTGCCGTATGAAATGTTGTACCACACGGAAAGCCTGTTCTTCATGCGGTCAAGGTCGCTGCGTATCTGGTGGATGTACAGGATGTCGTCCCCGTGCAGTTCCCCGGTTTTCTTTGAAGAACGGAAATCTTCGTAGATGATGCGCTGGCTGCTGCTCAGCTGGTTGCCCGCCCGCAGTTCCTGCTCGTGGCGGCGCGTAGTAAACGAATGCATGCCGTGCGTCTCTTTGTTGGTGATGGTGCCGTTGCCCCCGGCGTAGTCGGGTTCATGCTGCTGTGAACAGGCGCTTGCCGCAAGGAACAGCGCCGAAAAAACGATAGGTATGTTGCTTCCCACTCTAAGCCTTCTTTGTCCCTGCGGGGAAGTCCTGAAAGCTTTCTGCTCCCAAAACCTTCCCGCCCCGGCTTCAAAAGTACCAGACTTTTGAAACAGGTTCTGTTTTCTGAAAACCTTCTTTCTAGTAAAACAAGCGGACGTGCAGCTGGTTACAGGGCACGTTTTTCCACCGGGGAAAGCGGAATGCTGCTAATAGGCCTGTTCGGAAACTACGTTTCCAAACAGTTTTAATCCTCTGCTTTCTGTGGAACGACGATGATGAGCAGCAGCGCCGTTATGTAGGGCAGGGCCAGCAGGATCGCGGAGGGCGCGTCCCGGAACAGCGGGAAATTCTGTATGGTAGAGCTGGCGTATTCCGCTGCGGCAAAAACCAGCACCGCAAGCACCACCAGCAGCGGGTGCTTCTTGCCAAGGAACACTGCGGCAAGTGCCGTCCAGCCGCGCCCGGATGCCATGCCCGGCACATAGGACGAAAGCCTGAGCGCAAGCGTGCAGCCGCATAGTGCAGCATCAGCGGCGGCTATTGCCCATGCAAGCGTGCGGTATGCGGAAACGGAAACTCCCTTTGCTTCCAGTACGTCCGGGTCGCTGCCGGTTATGCGCAGGCGCAGTCCGGCGGTGGTACCGCGGAGCAGGGCAAGCTGGGCGGCGGAAAGCAGCAGGCACATCATGCTTGTAATGCTGCGTGCCGTTCGTGCATCGAACAGGAACTGAGACCCGTACAGCACGCCGCGGGTTCCGAAAATCGTGGCGGAAAAGAATGTTGCCGCCGCCGCGAACAGCATGTTCAGTGCGAGCGATATAAGGAACATATTCGCCCTGCAGCGGGATGCCGCCCGTTCCAGCGCAACCGTTACCGCCGTGCAGGAAAGCACCGCCAGCATGCAGCCGGCCGCAGCGCTGCCCGTCAGTGTGGTGAACGCGTAGCAGCAGAATGCGCCCAGGTTTATCATGCATTCAAGGAACATTGCCATGCGCCCGGCATATTCGCTGATGAGCGCGCCCATGGTAACAAGCAGCAGCGGCGCCGCTGCATGCAGGACGGGAAACACTATGTTCATCGGGCTGCCTCCCTGCCTTTCTGTGTCTGCGCTGCTAGAGTCCGTGCAGCAGCCGGTACTGCAATGGAAAACAGGATGACCCCCTGCACGATTCCGGCGATGTCAAAGCTGAAGCCCTGCGTAAGGGAAACGCGCGAGGCTGAGGTAAAAATCCATGCAAGCATGACTGATGTGGGAATAACCGCAAGCGGGTCAGATGCCGCGATAAGCGCCACATTCAGTGCATTCCAGCCCATGTTCGTGTAGAATCCCTTGTGGCAGGTGTAGAAGGTGCCGCAGACGGCAAGGAAGCCGGTAAGCGCGTGCAGGGCACCGGATGCCGCTGCCGTGCCGCAGGTGTTTTCCGCCGCCGGATAGCCGCAGTAGCGTGCAAACTGGGGAGCCGCCCCCCACAGCCGGATTCGTCTTCCGGCAGCAGTGCGGTACAGCACGTGCCATGCGGCAATGCAGATTGCCACTGCAAGAAAGATTGACGGCGAAAGCGGGGACGGCGGCAGAATCTGCGGCAGTCGGTACTGCTGCGCAATGTAGGGCAGCGCAAGCATGTTGGTGTCGGCGCTGTGCCGCGAAGACGTGATGAGTCCGTCGATGAGCGGGATTGCCGCCGCAGAAACAAGGAACGACGTAAGCAGCACGCGCGCACCCCGCAGTTCCCGGAGCAGTGCGGAAACAAGCGCCATTGCTGCCCCCGACGCACAGGCAAGCACCAGCGCGGCGCAGAACACAAGCGGTGCCGGGGCATGCAGCGCGTTCAGCACCGTACAGCCGGCAAAGCCTCCGATATATACCTGTCCTTCGCCGCCAAGGTTCATGTTGCCGCCCTGTATTGCCAGTGCAGCCCCGGTGCCCGCTATCATGAAGAACGCCGCTGTATTCAGCATGTTTCCAAAATAATATGCAGACGTAAACGTGTCCGTAAAAAGGCTTGCCAGTGCTGCTGCCGGATGCTGCGCAAAGCCCAGTATCAGCAGGACGCTGGCTGCAATTCCCGCAAGCGGTGCATATATGTTTTTCCAGCCGCTGCCTGTTTTCCGGCGCAGCGGGCGTGTTCCGTCCCCGGTGCCGGGGGCTGCGTGCAAGTGCTTCATCCCTGTGCCTCCCTGCTGAATGACAGCCTGGTCTTTCCCCCTTCCAGCGAATAGACCCGCGAGCACAGCGAAAGGGGAAAGTCCGCGGTGCCGATGATAAGCACGGCTGTTCCGGCGGCGGCAAGCCCTGTTACCGTGCGGCACAGCTTTCCCTGCGACTGAATGTCAAGGCCCTGCATCGGGTTGCAGAGTATGAGCAGCTCCGGCTGTATGGAAAGTTCCCGCGCCAGTATAAGCCGCTGGAGCATGCCGCCGCTCAGGTTGGAGACACGCTGTTCCGGCGTTATGTTAACTCCGGCTTCCTGTATGAGCTTTTGCGCCAGCTGCCGTGTGCCGGAGCGGGCGTAGACGGAAAGCATCTGCTCCACGGTGATGTGCGGGTCTGCGGCGCGGAATGTGCGGTCCGAGGGAACGATTGCGCAGCGGTGCCGCCGGAGGAATGCTGCCGAAAGCCCTCCGTGTACAAGCTGCACGGTTTCGCTGTGCGTTCCGTCCGGGGAGCAGATGGTGGCGCTGCCCTGTGTGCATGCGCGTTCCATGCCGCTCACAACGTCTTCCAGCGTACCGAGCGCGGCTTCCTGCATGCCGGCTACGCACGTTATCTGCCCGTAGGGGGCTTCTATGCTTGCGTCCAGCAGGGCAGGGCGGTTTTTTGGGCGCGCCCCCGCGTGGTCAAGCTTCAGGCAGCAGCTGCCCTGTACTGCGCGGGGAGTACCGGTTCCGGCTCCTTCTGCCTGCGGGCGCTGTGCGTTCTCCAGCCAGGCGCGGTATGCTTCCGCCCCTTCAAACTGGGCAACGAGTGCGCCCTCCGAAAGCACCGTTACGCTGTCTGCGTACTGAAGCGCCTCGGCCGTGCTGTGCGTGATGACGATGATGGTAGTTCCGGCCGCCGCCAGCTCCTTGAGCCTGCCGTACAGGCTTTTGCGCTCTTCCATGTCCAGGAAGGCAGACGGCTCGTCCAGGATAAGGCAGCGCGGTTTTTTGAGCAGCGCCCCCAGAAGCGACGCATAGAAGCGCAGGTTTCCCCCCAGGTCGCGCACGTATGCAGTAAGCTGCAGTGCGGGCGCCCAGGTCTGCCGCAGGGCAAGCAGTTCCGCAGACGGCGGGCGGATAAAGAAGGTGCTGCCCGTGCTTACCCAGATGTTCTCGCTGACCGTCAGGTTCTTTGCCAGCAGGGGGCGCTGGTGCACAAGCACAATGCCCTGTGCAAGTGCATCCTTTGCCGACGAGAACGCAGTGTTTTTGCCGTCGATGCAGAGCGTGCCGGCACTCGGCCGGATGTCCCCCGCCAGGATTGCGGCGAGCGTTGATTTACCCGCCCCGTTCTCTCCTACAAGCGCATGGATTTTGCCTTCCGCAAAGCGCACGCTCACGTCGTTGAGTGCTGTCTTGAGAAGATATTTCCTGGTAAGGTGCTCTGCCGTTATGAACATGCCGTCTGAGTCCGTGCGTGCTTACAGGGACTGCGGCAGCTCAAGAGTTCCGTTCCTGATGCTTTCCGTCAGTGCCTGCATCTGTGCGCGGATGTTCTCCGGCACCGTCTGGATGTAGGTGGGATCATCCTGGAAGTAGTCCACGTAGCCGTCCTTGTAGCCCAGCGTCTTTGTGCTGCCCCATGCGGTATCCCCCGCAAGGTATCCCTGTACGGCTTCCTTTGCCGCGCGGTGCTGGTTTGTCATGCAGCAGGAGATGATGGTTCCCGGTGCTTTCTTAAAGCCGTTTTCGTCGAACCACACAATGTGCATGCCGTGCTCCCGTGCTGAGGAGATAACGCCCTGCGACGCGCCGCCGCAGATGGGCAGGATAACGTCAACCCCGGTGCCGTACATGGCATCTGCCAGCTCTGCGCCCTTGGAAGCATCGTACCAGTTTCCCACGATGCGGAAGTCGCAGCTGGTGCCCGCCGCCGCGTCCTCCGCGCCCTTTGCAAAGTAGGGGTGCAGGATGTTGTTCATGATGGGGTATTCCTGTGCGGCGATGAGCCCTACCTTGTGCGTGGTAGAGAACAGGCCTGCCATGTAACCGGAAATGTATGCCTGGTCGCGCTGGTTGTAACTTACGGTGTAAATCTGCCTGTTGCCGTCGAGCGCCGCGTCAAGGATGATGAAGCGCTGGCGCGGGAACTGCTCCGCGATGGGGGCTGCAATCTCCGGCAGCGACGGGTTTGAAGAAAGGATAAGACCGTACTTGCCGCTTGCTGCAAGCGCCGTCAGCTTGGAACTCCATTCCGCCTGGTTCGTGCCCGCCTCCATGATGTACAGCTGCACTTCCTGCGCCGGTGCGGAAACGCTTTCGTTGTATTCCTTTACGGCTTCCTGCACTCCTTCTGCAACGTGCGCGTAGGTGGGCGAATCCGCCATGATGCCCGGTATGAACACCGCTATTGATTTTTCGGGATAACTGTCTTTTGCGCAGCCCGCCGCCCCGAAGAGCAGGGCAGCTGCCAGCATTGCGCCGGAAACGTGTGCCATTTTCATGATGAACCTCTTTGTTGATGAGTGTGGTGCCGTAAATAGACCTGTCCTGAAACTGAAATTTCAGGACAGGTCTAATATAGTTTTATTTCAAACTATTGTCAATACGGTGCCCGCATCTTCCCCGGCAGAGGCAGTACGCCTGGGGCAGCTATGCCTGTGCTGTTACCGTGACCACTTTGCTGCAGGCCGTTACCATGTTTTTCCGCATGGAGGCACCGTTACCGTTGTATGCCGTGCGCAGGGCAATGCGGTATTCACCGGGGACAAGTTCCCTGGGCAGGAAGAACTCCAGTGTGCGGGGGTGGTTCCTGATGATGCGTCCTGCTTCCAGCCATGCTGATTCGTCCGGTACGGCAGACTTTTCTTCATCGGGGAGCACAGGCATCAGATAGATGCCGCCGCCTTCCCCTCCGATTTTCAGCTTTCTGCCTGTAATCCGCACGGACATTCCCGCCGTCAGCGTCAGCCCTTCTTCGCCTGTGTACAGGTCGGTAATGCCTTCAATGCAGGGTCCGCCAGTGCCGAATTCCATGCGGTCAACGCGCAGCCCGGATGCTATTTCATTGGAAAGCGCACTCAGGGTGCAGCGAGGTACAATTCTGGGTACCGCAGCAGCGTTCGGCTTGTCGCCCTTGATGAGTCCATCCGGGGCAAAGTAGATTTGACCCAGCCCGAACATGTCTATGGACTGCCCGCTGCGCAGTGTGTTTATGATTTCATCGCGCAGCAGGCAGATGACGTGCTTGACTGTGTAGTCGCTCACGCCTGTGTCCTTCTTGCTGATGCGCGCCACAATATTGTCCATGTCCGCAGTGTTGCGGGTGATTGTTCCATAGAATCCCTTTGCGTTCTTGAACTGCGACTCATGCAGTTTCAGCGAGACAATCTGCCTGGTATCCTGAAAAACGCCCGTATCTACAATTTTGTTCGTTGCCATGTCTGTAAAGCCTCCTGTACGCAGGGCTGGTGCCCTGCCGTGTAAATGCCTAAGAATTATGACAGGTTACGAAAAACTGTCATAAAGTTTAGCGATATGCTTACTTTTCACCCGGCAGGCAGCTCAGCGGTCAGTGAGAAGGCAGCTCAGCGGTCAGTGAGAAGGCAGCTCAGCGGTCAGTGAGAAGGCAGCTCAGCGGCCAGTGAGAAGGCAGCTCAGCGGCCAGTGAGAAGGCGTCTCAGCGGTCAGTGAGAAGGTTTCTCAGCGGCCAGTGAGAAGGTTTCTCAGCGGTTAGTGAGAAAGCAGCCTGGCGGGAAATCGGGGGACACCACGTGCCCAAGCGGAATAGCTGCGCAATTTTGGCGGTACGGCAGCTGTGGGTGGAAAAAATGGGGTGCGGGCGGCGGTTTTCCTTCAAATATATACTTGCCCGATACTCTATTTTCAATAGAACGAAGGAATTACCCTGTAACAAAATAACAGTTCGTTTATTTTAGAGATATACAAGGCATCTTGAAAAACGGAAGTTTTTCGAGGTTTCCGCAAACGATTGAGTTAAGAAACCGGTGAAACAGGGAGCTATATGTCAGGACGTTCAGGAAGCGGATTTACAGGAAGCAGAACTGAAGGAAACTATGAAGTCTATTATCAGAACGGTCAGGAAGTAGACAGAAAGGAGATTAGCAGCGGCTCCGGCAGCTCTGGTTCAGGTTCAGGCAGTGGCGGAGACGGAGGCAGAGGTGCAAGAATCAGTTCCATACTGAACTCCTGCCGGACTTTGCTTTCGTCGGTACGCGATATTTTTCATGGAACCCAGAATGACCAGTCCCCGAATCATACAAGCTGGACAGCTGCCGTCTCAAAATCAGTGGATCGGATAAAGGATGCTGCAAAGAAACTCCTTCCCCAGACAAACAGGCAGGTGACGGTCTGCAAAAGCGATCCGGTTATAATAAGCTCCGGCCTCAACCGGCAGACTAATACGGACATAAGCGTGGAAACATTCGGTAGAACCTACGCTGTGAAGAGATACTATGCCCCCTTTGCTGACAGGGGCGGGCTTCTTGGGAAATTCTGGGCATCTGATCTGGATGCCTGTATCATACGGGGAGTTGATCCTGACCAATCGGAAAGAATCAAGAAACTTAAGGATGCCCTGTCCGCCATACAGGAAAAGAAAGCAGAAATACAGGAACTGGATTCCTCATACGACGAAGTAAAGGAAGAAATCTCAGCTGCCCTGTCCGAAGCTGAGTCAGCGATTGCAAGCATATCGGCGGAGATAGAGCCTCTGGAGAAAGCGCAGTCTGTTCGGGAGAAAAACCTGGAACGCAATAAGCCTGTCATGTACGGATGGACGGATACTCTTGCCGAATGCGGCGACGGCAGGCTTGTCTTCATGAAGGACGGGCATATTCCCCTGCTGTTTGAGAAAAACGGGGAAGGAATCTACTTGGGAACTGGGGCCGGACGGCTGCTGTCTGTCAGGGAAACTGATGACGGCTATATACTCCATGCCCCGGACGGAATCACCTATAGTTTCGATGTCTGCGGACGGCTTACCGGCGAGGCTGACAGGAACGGCAATGGCGTCACTATACAAAGGAGCGGAGACGGACGCATAGAGGAAATCACATCTCTGGCAGGCTGCTCCATAAAGATAAAGATAAACGGTGACGGGCGGATAGATGGCATGAGGCTCCTTCAGAACGGGGAGGAGGCCGGGCGCGGCGTACAGTTTGAATACAGCGGGGATTTTCTGTCTGCCGTTACCGACACTGACGGCGACCTGACCCGCTATGAATACGATGAAGAAGGCAATCTTACCGCCATCGTGAAGTCAGACGGCTCGGCTGTGCGCTACGCCTACACAAAATGCAGCGACGGCAGCCTTCGCGTTGCCTCGGTTACGGACGAGGAAGGGAATGCTTCGACATTCTCGCATGACATTGAATCCATGCGCCTGCTGTATATTCCTGCCGGAGGTGACGGGGAGACAAGCGTATATGATGCGGACGGCAGGATCACAAGGGAGGAATCCTGCGGGCTTGTGACCGAATACGGCTACGATGCGGACGGAAACGTTTCATCCCGCACCGTGAACGGCGAGCGGACGGAATACTCATACGATGCGGCAGGAAACCTTACCAAAGCCGTCTATGCTGACGGAAGCACGGAAGCATACGCCTATGACAGCATGGGGCAGCTGACATCCGCAAAAGACCGCGATGGCGTGACGGAGACATTTGTCCGCGACGAACGGGGCAACCTGACGGAACATTACCTTGGCGATGTATGCTTGGAGAAGAACAGCTATGACAGCCACGGACTGATTACAATTGCAGAGATACTTCGCGGGGACAGGAAAGCCCTGATTGAATTCACTTACGATGCGCACGGCAGGTGCGTTGAAAGACAGCTGACCAATCCGGACAACACCGAAGAAACATACACTGAACGATACGAATATGACGGACAGGGGCGGCTCATTGGACTGACCTCCCCGAACGGCAGGGAGACCCGCATATCCTACACGGCCAAGACCGAGACTGCCCTGCTCCCGAACGGCCTTGAGCGGAGGCTGACCTACGACGGCAGGAAGAACCTTGTGCTCGTAGAGGAGACGGACAGGAAGAAGGGTCGGAAGCTCACGGTGTCCTACGGCTACGACCGGTCCCACCACAACACAAGGCGGGCATACTCCGAGGGCGACAGGACGCTGCTCACCGAGGAGCTTTCCTACAACAGCCGCGGAGACCTGGAGTCTGTGACCACCGGCGCGGCCGGGGACGG
>CADCQA010000233.1 GCA_902803415.1 uncultured Spirochaetaceae bacterium
GCCCTGCGGGACAGCATTGCCGGGAAGGAAAAGAATCCCTTCCGCCTGGCACGGCTCTTCTACGACTACATGACGGAAAACTTCCGGATAAATGCCAGCGTCCGCAGCGGGGACATCTCTGCGCTCGACCTTCTGCAGAAAAAGAGCGGCGACGCCTACGACTTTGCCGTTGTGTACACGGCGCTCTGCCGTTCGGCAGGAATTCCGGCGGTACCGGTCTGCGGCATACTTGCCGAAAACCAGAATACTTCCCGCTGCCACTGGTGGACGGAAATCTATTTTGAAAAATATGGCTGGTTCCCGGTTGACGCAGCACTCGGTGCCGGGTTACAATATAATGCTTTCTCTCAGGTAGAAGACGCACGGAATTTCTATTTCGGCAACATGGACAGCCAGCACATTGCCTTTAGCCGCGGATGGAACCAGATAAAGCCCTCCGTCAGCACCAGCAAGGTTGTCCGCCGCCCGCGCTCATACGCGCTGCAGTCTGTCTGGGAAGAAGCCGGGGAAGCTGCATCCAGCTACAGTTCCCTTTGGAATGACCCCGTAATCATCGGCATTTATTAGGGCACCCGGGAATTCCTGATTTCAGGGCAGCCCGCACAAGGAGCATTT
Source organism: uncultured Spirochaetaceae bacterium (assembly GCA_902803415.1). GTDB lineage: Bacteria > Spirochaetota > Spirochaetia > Treponematales > Treponemataceae > Treponema_D. The sequence goes on from CADCQA010000233.1 coordinate 616, forward strand.
TCTCTATGGTAACAAAAGTATTGAGCGTCGGCGGTTCCATCATCGCCCCGGCAGAACCTGATGCAGCTTTCCTTTCTGAATTCTGCGGAATGATAACGGACTGGCTCCTTTCAAATTCAGAGACAAGACTCATACTCGTTGCGGGCGGCGGCGGCCCGGCACGCCTGTACCAGAACGCCTACCGCACGGTTGCACAGGGCTTTACGGAAGCACAGCGCAAGGCCGCAGGCTACGAAACCGATGAAGACACGAACAACGCCTGCGACTGGCTGGGCATCATGGCAACCCGCCTGAACGCCCAGCTGCTCAAGACCGCATTCGGCCCGCTGTGCAGGCAGGATGTGGTCATTGACCCCACAAAGGTTTCTGACTTTACCGGAAGAATGCTGGTGGCAGCAGGATGGAAGCCGGGATTTTCTACCGACAACGACGCCGTGCTGCTTGCCGAGCGCTTTGGTGCGGACACCGTAGTAAACCTGTCTAACATAGAGAAAGTCTACACCGATGACCCCCGCAAGAATCCGGACGCAAAGCCGCTGGACACTATCTCCTGGGCGGATTTCCGCAAAATGGTCGGCGACGAATGGGTTCCCGGCAAGAACTGCCCCTTTGACCCGGTTGCCAGCAAAAAAGCAGAGCAGCTGAACCTTACCGTCATCTGTGCAGGCGGCAGGAACATCCCGAACATCCGCGCCATACTGGACGGAAGGGAATACATCGGAACTACAATCCGCTGACCGGATTCTTCACGATGAAACTCCGGCACACAGCTCTGCTGGCGGCATGTGTCATCCTCCTGCTTACCGGATGTGCATCCGGCAGACACGGGTCGGCTCATTCGCCAGAAACCGGGAACGGCTCATGGTTCCCGGCACACAAAACAGTTTCCCGCAAGCTCTCTGATCCCGGCATAAAGTCGGCAATGCAGCTGTGTCAGTTCTTTATGGCAAACCGCCCGGACGCCAACAAGTCGGAAGTCCGCAAGCTGGCACTGCTCTACCGCAACGAAGCCGCTGCCGAAGGCATAAACAGCGACTGCGCCTTTATCCAGATGTGCCTGGAAACCGGCTTTCTGACATTCGGAAACCTTGTAACGGAAGACATGCACAATTACTGCGGACTGGGCGCAATCGACGAAGAGCACCCGGGGGAATCCTTCGAGACCATGCAGCTGGGCGTGCGCGCGCACATCCAGCACCTGCACGCCTATGCAACCCCGGAAGGCACCCCGCTCAAGAACGAATGCATCGACAGGCGCTACAAATATGTCCGTCCGCGGGGCAAGGCGCCCACCATCTACGATTTGTCCGGCACATGGGCGGCGGATACCGGCTACGGGGATAAACTGGACGGGCTGCTTTCTCGGCTGGAAGAATACTAAAAAACTGCCTCCCCTGCCGTAACAAACAAAAATAGCAGTGGGAAACAAAAAAGCCGCCTGTAAGAGGCGGCCTTTTTTATGAACGTGGTCGATGACAGGATCGAACTGCCGACACTCTGGGTGTAAACCAGATGCTCTCCCGGCTGAGCTAATCGACCAAGCCAAAATAGTATAGCACAAACACAGATGCTTGTCCAGTGCAAC
>CADCQA010000234.1 GCA_902803415.1 uncultured Spirochaetaceae bacterium
CCGGAATGTGTATTTTATCAGGAATGCCATGAGTTCCAAGGAAGACGGAAGAACCGTCCGTTACCTGCAGAACTTCTATGTTGCAACGTATTCCGCCGACGGAAATTTCCTGAAGCTGATGAGTGTTCCGATTGCCAAGGTTGTGAGCCTGCCCATGTCTGTTTTTGACGACGACGGCTGCCGCAAGCTTGGGCTGGACAAGCGCTGGGATGCCGTGCCGGAAGTCATGCTGCTTGCGGTTGACCGCAACACCAAGGGGCTTGTCAGCAGGCCGGTTTTCTCCTATCAGGAAAGCGGCTTGCCGGAAGAAATACGGACGTCTGCGGGGCTTAGCGTTCCTGCCGGTGCAGGTGACAGTGCAGGTCCCGTTGTGTCGGCTCCCGGAGTTTCCGGCGGCAGCGTGGTGAACGGCTGGGGCAACACGATGATTCTTCCCATGCCCTACAAGGATTTTGCCGTCATCGACGGAGCTTCTTCCGATGTAGACCGCATGACCATTCTGTCCGTACGCCATTTTATCAAGCGTGCCACGGAGTACGGTTTTTCATCAGAGGTCTTTGCAAAGAGCATGGTGAGCCGCTGCACGTATCCGCTTTTCCTGCTTATCCTTTTCATTGTGGTAGCTTCCTTTGGATGGAACTACCGCGTGGAAGGTGAAAACGAGCTGTTCAGGACAACATGGCTGCTGCTTATTTTCCTGTTCGGCTTTGTGATGTTCCTGTTCATGGAAATCTGCTCCTACCTTTTCAGCATACTGAATTATGTGCTGGTGGGGGCGCTGGGCGGAGCTGCACTGCTGGTGGCGTTTGCGCTGTACATGATTATCTTTGCGCTGGTTTCCGTGTATTTTATGGCACGAAAACTCTAGGCACTTTTGCATGCATAAAAAAGGGCAGCATCCGCTGCCCTTTTTCTTTTTAATAGTGCGGGGGCTTCCGGTTGGGAATGTCCCCTTCGAGCATGTCGCTCATTTCCCTGATTTTCTGCGCCATGCGGCGGTTTTCTTCCCGCAGGCGCTCTATGGTTTCTGTGTGCTCCACGGACACCTGCTGCAGCTGGTTCACAAAATCTTCAAGGTATGCAAGTTTTGTTTCCAGCTGCACAAGGCGGGATTCCTCTGCTTCCTCCATGCTGCTACTCCAACGTGTAGGTTTCGCCGTACTTGACGATTTCTACATTTGCAAAGCCGTTGTCGTTCAGGTATTTCTGCAGGAAAACCTGAGCGTCCTGTTCGCCGTGCACAAGGAATATTTTCTTCAGGCGGCTGGTGTCCAGACTCGTAAGCCATTCAAGACTTTCCTCATAGTCTGCGTGGGCGCTGAATGCGTTGATGGTTTCTACCGTGGCGTTCACCTTGTAGTAATCGCCCAGAATGCGCACCTCTTTTTCGCCGTCAAGGATTTTGCGGCCCAGTGTGTTTTCTGCCATGTAGCCGACCAGCAGGATGGTATTCTTGGGGTCGCTGATGTTGTTTGCAAGGTGGTAAAGGATGCGCCCGGCTTCGCACATACCGTCCGCACTGATGATAATCATCGGCCCCGGCTTCTTGTTCAGGTCTTTGGATTCATCCACGCTGGTGATGGTGGTCAGGGAACCAAAGCCGAACGGGTTCTTGTGGTGCCGCAGGAAGGCCTCCGTTACCGATTCGTCGTAGCATTCGGGGTGCAGCTGGAATATGCCGGTTGCGTTTGCAGCCATGGGGCTGTCCACGTAAATGGGAATCTGCGGAATTTTTTTCTGGTCAACCAGCAGGTGCAGGTAGTAGACCAGTTCCTGCGCGCGTTCTATGGCGAAGGATGGAATGATGATTTTTCCCTTGCGGTCAATTGCACGGCGCACAACCTTTACAAGGTCGTCCATGGCGATTGTCTGCTTTTCGTGCAGGCGGTTACCGTAGGTACTTTCCATGAAGATGTAGTCCGGCGCGGGGAGTGCGTCTGTTGACGGTGCGCGGACGATGGGCTTTTCCTTGCGGCCAAGGTCACCGGTAAAAAGGATGCGGATTTCATCAGAGGGAGCGCCGCTGAGCGCTGCCTCGCCGTTGGTGACGCTGCCTTTTTTTACGCTTGTAGCAGCTGCACTGCTGCCCCCGAAGAGCCGGTGCCACAGGCGGCGGGAACCCAGCCCCGCGCCGCCGGATTTTCTGCCGGAAACGGAATTTGCGCGCTGGCCGGTAACGGTGATGTAGGCAAAGGCGCTGCCAAGAATGTGCCCGGCATCAAAGAATTCGAGCTGCACGTCAGGGGCAATGTACATCTTGCGGTTGTAGCTGAGCGAAACAATCTGGTTTGCGGCCTTCACCACATCGTCTTCGGTGAAAAGCGGGCGCCAGGTGAATTTTTCGCCTTTCTTTGCAGCCTGTTTGCGCAGGAATTCAGCATCGCGTGCCTGTATGCGGGCGCTGTCCATCATGACAATGTTTGCAAGGTCGCGGGTGGCCGGCGTTGCATAGACGTTACCGCCGTAGCCGTTCTTTGCAAGGACGGGCAGCAGGCCGCAGTGGTCGTAATGGGCATGCGTCAGTATAACGCTTTCGATTTTATCTGCCGCAAAGTTGAATTCGCGGTTCTTCTTGTCTGCAAGACTGCGTTTTCCCTGAAAGGCACCGCAGTCAACCATAAAGCTGCGCCCGTCAACTTCCAGAATATGTTTGCTGCCCGTTACCTCCTGGGCAGCTCCCAAAGAATAACATGTTACGCTCATACCGGCACCTCCAGAGTATTACCGTAAATTTTTTTGCTTGCCGGGCCGCTGTTACCCGAGTCCCTCTCTGCAACCGGACTACTTCTATTATACGCCATAGTCCTGTTTTTCTCAAACGATTTCTTAATTCACGGTGCTGTGAGTCAC
>CADCQA010000235.1 GCA_902803415.1 uncultured Spirochaetaceae bacterium
GAGGAACTGCGCCCGGAAAACGAAGCAGTGCTGAAGCAGCAGATTTGTGGCCGCATAAACGCAGATATCCTGAAAAAGTCGAAGATTCAGGCCGTCATGTTTACGGCAAAAGATATTGTTGCTCAATAGAGGCTGTTTGTGTGCGCAGCCGTTCTCCTGCAGCAGCCGCCCGGTGCCGGGGAATCCGGCAAAAAAATAACCCCTGCTGCCAAAAAGCATGGCTGCAGGGGCGCCGGGTTCCGGGAAAGAGGGGGAGGCTTCCCTAGAGAGGCAGTTTCAAAAGTCAAGACTGACTTTTGAAACTGATCAAAATTCACCTCAAGAATCGCAAGTGGTGCGTAGCACCGCTGAGATTCTTGTAAGCCAGTGCAAAAGTAACCGGCTTTTGCACTGGCTCTAGATTTTTTCCAGCATAAAGTGGACGCTGCCGCCGTACTGCGCTTTTCCCACAATGCGCAGGCCTGCGTGCATAAGTTCGCTGCCGTATGCTACCGTTCCGTCCGGCACGGCAATCAGGCTTTCTGCGGGCAGGTCAAAGACGGCCTGCTTCAAAAATGCCTGCATTACTTCGCTCTGCAGCGAGGTGAATTTGTAGCGTGCATCCGGATCAAGTCCTTTCAGCTGCAGGGTAATGTATTCCGGGGTTGCCTCTGCAAAGGTCCACACGACGCTTACCACCGCCTGCTTCTTGTCCTTGGAAATGTGTTCCCATGCAGCGTAGCGGGATGCTTCCGCCGCCGCCGGATGCGACCACGGAGCTTCCAGCCGGTGCAGGTCGCCGAACTGCACGGTGTGCCGGATTTTTTTGTACCAGGCAATCTGGCTGCGGATTTCTGCAAGCTCTACGCCGGAAAGCGTATTCAGGTCCAGCTCGTAGCCGAACGTTCCCGCCATGGCAACGTGGCCGCGGGTTGAAAGCATGGAAATCCTTCCCACCTGATGGTTCGGCACTGCCGACACATGGCAGGACATTGCGCTTGCCGGGTAGACAAGGGACGTGCCCAGCTGAATTGCTACGCGGGAAAGCGCGTCCGTGTTGTCGCTGGTCCAGGTCTGCGGCATGTAGTGCAGCATGCCGGCGTCAAAGCGCCCGCCGCCGCCGGAGCAGGATTCAAACAGAATGCTGGGGAAGCGGCCGGTTATGTTTTCCAGCAGCCGGTAGAGCCCCAGATAGAACTTGTGGGATGCATTCAGGTGCAGGTCGGACGGGCTGCGGTTGAAGTCCCATTTTACGTAATCGATGGGCGCGGATGAAAGCACCTGCGACAGCCGCTCTTCAAGGAAATTGACAACCTCGTCCTTTCCCAGGTCCAGCACAAGCTGGTGCCGTCCCAGCACCGGCTCCCTGCCGGCAACGCTCAGTGCCCAGTCCGGGTGCGCGCGGTACAGGTCGCTGTCCGGGGAAATCATTTCCGGCTCGAACCAGAGCCCGAATTTCATGCCCCGGTCGTGGATGCCCTTTGCAACTTCCTCAAGGCCGCCGGGCAGCTTTGCTTTGTTTACAAACCAGTCGCCCAGCGAAGAACGGTCGTCGTTGCGTTTTCCGAACCAGCCGTCATCCAGGACGAAGAGTTCAACGCCTTCCTTTGCAGCGGTGTCGGCAAGGGCAAAAAGTTTTTCCACGCTGAAATTAAAATACGTGGCTTCCCAGTTGTTGATGACGACCGGGCGCTCGCGGTCGCGCCAGGTGCCTCTGCAAAGGTGCTTCCGGTACAAGTCGTGGAAGGTACGGCTCATGCCGTCAAGGCCGCTTTCGCTGCGTACCATTACGGCTTCCGGCGTGCAGAAACTTTCTCCTTCTTTCAGCTGCCAGTCAAAATTGGAGGGGCTGATGCCCAGCTGCACGCGGCTCATGCCCCACTGGTCAACTTCCACCTGCGCGGTAAAGTTGCCGCTGTAGACCAGATTGAAGCCGAATGCTTCTCCCTGATTTTCTGTTGTGCCGTCGGCAAGCAGGGCGATGAACGGATTCTGCTGGTGGCTGCTCATGCAGCGGCGGCTTTCCACTCCCTGGATTCCCGGAACAAGGCTGTGCAGAATGGCGTGCCGTTCGCGGGCGTGTGCTCCGGACAGCTGCAGCAGGCGGTATCTGGAGTGGGGAAAATCAATGCTTGCGCTGAGCGCTTTTCTGAGGGAAAGCGGGACGCTGCCGCAGGTAAATACTGCGTGGCGGCAGATAACATCCATGGTGTTCCAGACAGCATAGCTCAGCGTGACGAGCAGCCCGGTGTGCGGATCCTGCAGGTCGATTTCAAGCGTGTCAACGTCGCTTTGGTTTTCCGCATACGTGGCGGGGAGTCCCGGCAGCGGCTTTTTTCCGCTGGAAATGCGGTGCGTCTTGTAGAGCAGGTCTGATGCCAGCGTTTCTTCGCCCACGGCTTCGTATGCAGCGGAGCGGAAATCTGAGCGCATCGGAACGGGATACTCGCACTGCTGCGAATCAAGCGAAAAGTCGCAGACGCCGTGCTGTTCCGCGGGAACCGGGCTGAAAGCCCTGTCGACCAGGGGCATTGCACAGGTGCCGGACCAGGACGGCAGCGAATGGAACCAGCCCCCGTGCAGAATGTACTTTCCGTCATGCAGGCGGATGACATAGGTTGATGACGGTGTATGCAACAAAAAGACATTTTTTTCTTTATCAAAACAAATACTCATACATGCTCCATAGGGGTGGGATGTGCCGCCGGGACAGTGCATGCAGCAGCCTGCACTGTCCCGGCGGCTTTATTTTCAGTCTGGCTTAGAACAGGGCCTTAACCTGGGCGTTGGACTCCTTGAGTGCGCTCTCGACATCCTTTTCGCCAAGGAATATCTGGTCGAACGTCCGTGTCATAATCTGGCCGATTTCAACTGAGTGGTCAACAATCGGGTACAGGAAGGTTCCGTTGGGTGCGACAGCCTCGTCGGTGAAGGCGGATACATCGTATCCCTTTTCCTTGTAGGTTGCCAGTGCCTTGTCAACACCAGTCTGGATTGCGGGGAAGACTACGCCGTAGGAACCGATGATTTCCTGTGCATCGCGTGATGCAAGGAATTTGACCCATTCCCATGCTTCTTCCTTGTGCTTGCTGCCGACCCAGATGGAATCGCCCAGACCGTTGATCATGCTCTTGCGTCCGGCAGAACCTTCCGGCAGGCGGGCAAAGCCAACTTCAAAGACGCCGTTTGTCTTGTAGGAACCAATCATCCATGAACCGTCGAACACCAGTGCTGCCTTCTGTGAGTTGAACACTGCTGCGGTGCCGTTTGAGGTTTCCGTGTACGGCGTAAGGAAGCCTTCGTCCTGCATCTTCTTCATCCATTTGATGGTGCTGATGAAGCGGGGATCGTCATAGTGGTAGTTCCAGTCATACAGGCCGTCGGTGTACATCCAGCCGGTAGCGCAGGCAAGGCCTGAATACTGTGCCTGTCCGCGGTCATCGCTGTGAGCAAGCACAAGGCCGTACTGCACGACATTGTTCTTGTCAAACTTGGGGTCAAGGCCGTTGCGTCCGGCAGCGTCGATTGAAAGCTTGCGGATCATGGTCTCGAATGAACCGCCGTCGTTGTAGTTCCACGTCAGGTTGTTCAGCTCGTCGTGGCTGATGCCGGCCTTGTCCGTTATGTCCTTGTTGTACACGATGCAGATGGTGTCCCAGTCTTTGGGAAGACCGTAGGTTTTTCCGTCCTTGGTCTGCCACAGTTTTTCAAGGCTGTTCATGTAAATTGACATATCCACATTGTCCCGCTTGATATAGGGGGCAAGGTCAACAAGCTGATTCTTGTTTGCAAAGTCAAGGTACTTTGCCAGGTGGTCGGTAAAGACGTCTGATGCAGAACCGCCGATCATTTCGGTCTGCAGGCCCGTCCAGTAGTCATCCCAGCCGAGCTGAGCAATTTCAACTTTGATGTTGGGGTTTCTTCTTGTAAACTCATCTGCAGCTGCCTGGTATGCAGGAAGCTGGTTTGAGTCCCACAGTTCATACTTGATGGTTACGACTTTTCCGCCGGACCCCTTTGCCCCGCTGCCGTCCTTCTTGGAGCAGGAGACACCCATCATAGCAACTAAACCTGCAAGCATTGCGCCTGCCACAGCAAAAGACTTTTTCATGTTACTTTCCTCCTAAAACATGAATTGATTCTGGGAAGCCCGAAAAACTGAAGTTTTTCGGGCTTCCCTTCTATTTTATATATCCTCTTCCGAATTTTTTTATCAACGGAAGCCGCTGAACTGAATTGAATTGACAATCTTTTTTCCCAGGAACGCATAGATGATGAAGGCCGGGATGATTGCCAGCATTGTACCCGCCATCATGCCGCTCCAGTCCGGCTGGCCCTGCGGCGTCTGGGAACGGAACACGCCCAGCGCAACGGTAAGCGTGCGCAGCTCTTCCTTTCTGCCTACGATGAGCGGCCACATGTAGTCGTTCCACGTGTTAATGGCGATGGTTACGGCAAGCGTGATGACCGCAGTCTGCATGAGCGGCATGATTATCAGGAAGAATGTGCGGTACTGCCCGGCCCCGTCAAGGTAGGCGGCTTCCTCAATCTCCTTGTTGATGCCCATAAAGAACTGCCGCATGAAGAACACCGAGTACGGCGTCATGAACAGTGCGGGCAGGATGATGCCGGCATAGGTGTTCAGCAGGCCCAGCCGCCGGATGAACACAAAGTTTGGTATCATCATGACGACGCCGGGAACCATCATGGTTGCCAGGATGAGGGCAAACAGCTTGTCCCTGCCGGGGAAGTGCAGGCGCGAAAAGCCGTAGCCCGCCATTGAGCAGAAGAAAACCTGGCACACGGTGGTCAGGAATGCAAGAATAAAGGAATTCCGCAGGTTCACCAGAAAGTTGACGCTTTGCCCGGAACCGCCCAGCGCAAGGGATTCCTCTGCGCTCACCATGCCCAGGACGCGCACGTAATTCATGCCCGTCAGCCGGGAAGGAATCAGCTTTACTGCGTCGGTGTATATCAGCGATGCCGGCGTAAAGGATGTCCTGATGACCCAGTAGAACGGGAACAGCGTGATGAAAAGCAGTACTGCTATCACAATCCACGTCAGCGCGGTACCGATACTAAAATCTTTCTTGAGCTTATTCATATTCATACAATTACCGCCTTCGTTTAGCTGTCAGATTCATTCGCACGGAAGAACTTCATCTGCAGGAAGCTGATGAAGGCAAGAATCACAAAGAGCACTATTGATGCCGCGGATGCATATCCCATCTTGTATGCTTCGAAGCCGTTCTTGTAGATGAACAGGTAGATGGCATAGGTTGCAGTGACCGGCCCGCCCTTGGTGGTTACGGCAATGGTGTCGTAAATCTGGAAGGAACCGATAACCGTCGTTACGACGACAAAGAGCATGACCGGGCGGATGTACGGCAGTACCACAAAGAAGAATTTCCTTACGGAACCGCAGCCGTCGATGGTGGCAGCTTCTTCTATTTCCTTGGGAACGCTCTGCAGGCCTGCAAACACCAGCAGTGCGGTGTAGCCCATGTGCCGCCAGATGTTTATCATCGCGATGGAGGGCAGGGCAGTGTGCGTGTCGGTCAGGAAGTTTATCTTGGAAAGCCCCATCTTTACCAGCACCGCGTCAATGATTCCGACCGGCGGGTCGAGCATCCAGAACCACAGCAGGCCGACGACGACGTTTGACATGATCCACGGTGTCAGGAAGACTCCGCGCAGGAATCCGCTTCTGCCTGACCTGTTCATAATCAAGGCTATTACCATCGCGAGCACAGTCTGGAGGGGGATGTTCAGGAGGACATAGTATACGGTCACCTTTATGGAGATCCAGAAGTCCGGATCCTTAAAAAGGGTTGCGTAGTTCTTGAACCCGACGAATTTCGCCGTGCTGAACAGATCCCAGTCTGTAAAGCTGTACACAAAGCCGCGGACGGTCGGGTACAGATAGAAGAAGATGAATCCCAGCAGGCATGGCGCGACAAAAGTGAAAGCAACTAAGCTTCGCTTTAATTCATAACCTTTGACTTTCATACTTTCATTATATGAGCAGTTTTTTCATTTGTAAAGCTAAAATTTTCAGAATTTATGAAAAATTTTTCAAAATGAAAAAGAAAACTTTACAAAAACGCTGTTCTGGGGTAGAATTACGGCATGACCATAACTGAGATTGCAAAAGAAGCAGGAGTCTCCATTGCCACGGTTTCACGGTTCCTGAACAACGGACCGGTAAAGGAAGAGACCAGGAAGAAACTTGAGCAGGTGATACGGAAGATGAATTACGTGCCGGAATCATTTACAAAAAAGCTGCTCAGCTCTTCTTCCGAAGTAACGACGATTGCAATCATCACCCACAGTATGACAAATCCGTATACCACGGAATTCGTAGAGGAAGTTTCCACCATTTATAATACCCGCAGCATTGTCTGCTACACTGTCTACTGCATCGACACGGATACGGAATACCGCTACCTGATGGATTTGATTGCGCACAAGGTGGACGGCATTATTCTGCACGACCCCGACATGGGGGACGGAAAATTCGAGCTGTACGACCGGCTTGCCCAGCGGGTGCCCTTTGTGCTCATTCATTCTTCGCAGGAAAACGTGGCCTGCAATTCCATCACCGTGAACCAGGAACAGGGGATGCGTGATGCAATGGCGTATCTTATCGGGCTGGGGCACCGCAGGATTGCGTATATCTGCGGAAGCAACGGCTATTCATTCAGGATAAAGGAAATTATCTGGAAAGAGGAGCTGAGGAAAATCGGCGTGGAAGTGCCGGAACAGGACTGTGTGCGGGCCGAAAGCGTTGATTTTGAGAAAGGCATGGATACGACCCACGATGCGGTGCTCCGCTATCTGAAGGAGGGGAACCGCCCCACGGCAATCTTTGCGGCAAACGACATCATTGCGCTGGGAACCATTATGGCCTTGTCCGAGGTGGGGCTTTCTGTTCCTGAAGACGTGTCTGTGATGAGCCACGACAACACGCTGTTTGCCCGCCTGCTGAACCTGACCTGCGTTGACATGAAGATCCGGAGCGTGGGCATTGCGTCCGTGGATTTAATGGATTATGCCATGAAAGGCTCGGATACCACCCCGCGCCATATTTCGCTTACGCCCAGCATTGTTGAGCGCAATTCCTGCCGCAGCATCGCGGAAAATTAAGCGCCCATGAAGTTAGGGGAGGCAGATTTTTTAACGTTAAAAAATCTGCCTCCCCTAAACCCCCTCCCTGCACCGGCACGGTCCGGGGCTTGTGCCCCCGCCTACGAGGATGTTCCGCCGGAATTGTTTATACTTCGAACTGGTCAACCTGCCTGCCGATTTCGCCGATGGATTTTTCCATAACCGCGGATATCTCTGCAAGCGAGCTTCCCATTTTGCCGATTTTGTCTGCGCCGTGGGACATTTCGTCCATGCTGCGCAGCATTGCCTCGGTTTCCTTCTGCAGGGTTTCCACTTCGCCCATAACGGCGCGGCTTCCCGCCGTCATGCTCCGTGAGGCATCCTGCACTTCCGCGGCGCTGTTGTTCAGGTTGTGGAGCGCTCCGGTTATCTGCTCTGAGCCGGTCTGCTGTTCCATCATCGCCGCCTTTATCTGCTGGACAATGCTGTCCGTTTCCTGAATTTCCTTTGCAAGGTTCGTATAGTCCTGCACGCCCTGCTGCGTGGCGCTGACAACCGTATTGATTGTCTGCTGGATGCGCTTAAGCTGGTCGCCGATGGTCTTTGACTGCGTGGTAGAAGTTTCGGAAAGCTTGCGGATTTCGTCTGCAACGACCGCAAAGCCCTTTCCGGCTTCTCCGGCGTGGGCTGCCTCAATTGCCGCGTTCATGGCAAGCAGGTTGGTCTGGCTTGCGATGTTTGCGATGACGGCATTTGCCTCGTTCAGCAGCTTTGACTGCGTTTCAATCTCGGCAATCTGCTGCTGCAGCTGCCCCTGCGTTGCCGCGCCGTTTTCTGCATCCTTTGCCAGTGCGCCGAAGGAAGATGCCATCTTGTCCACCGTGCGGTTCACTTCACTGATGTTGCCGATCATCTCTTCTACGGCGCTGGAAGCTTCCTGCACTACCCGTGACTGCGCGCCCACAAGTCCGTCCAGCGAACTGATATTGCCGATGATGTCGCGCATGGTCTGTGTGGTCTGCTCAACGCTGGTGTTCTGGGTGGCAAGGTTGCTTTCCACCCCGCTGATGCTGCCCGTAATCTGCTCGATTGCCTTTGCCGTTTCCAGCGTGCCCGTCCTGAGCGATTCACCTGCCGACGTAAGCGATTCCTTGGACTGCTTCATGCTTTCGATGATGGTCTGGAGCTTTTCGGAGAAGGCGTTAAAACCGTCTGCCACGTCGCCGATTTCGTTCTTCGACGGTACGCTGATGCGCTTTGCAAGGTTGCCCCTGCCCTTTGCGATGCTGTCCGTCTGCTCGATGATGTTGTCGCGGATGGTCTGCAGCGGCTTCATCAGCCTGCGCACGGCAAATGCCGTGAGCATGGCGACGACAAGGGCAAACACCATGCAGATGAGCACGGTGAGGAATGCCGTCTGGTAGAAGTCCCCGAAGACGTTCTGCTTGGGGTTGAATGCCGCAATCTGGTAGCCGGTCCGTGCGTTTGTGAAGGTCTGCACAAGGTAGGTGGTGCCGTCAATCTCCAGCCTGCGCTCGCTGCTTTTGTCCGCCAGCACGCTCTTGAGGTTGGGAATGTTCACTTCAGTTATATTCTTGAAGTTGTTCTTTGAGGGACTGGTGTCCGCAAGAATGGTGCCGTCCTTCTGTATCATCATCAGGAAGCTGTTCTTGCCCTGGTCAAGGTTGTCAAGGATGGTAGTGAGCGTATCCAGCGAAACTTCTATGGAAGCATTTCCGATGAAGCTGCCGTCGGCGGCATAGGCGCAGCGGGTGATGCCCACGACGGTGGCGCCCACGGTGGACGCAAATGCGTCGGTCAGCATGACCTTGCCGTTGCCGGAGCTTGCCGTGGCGTACCAGCCGCGCTTGCGCGGGTCGTAGCCGCCGCTCATGGAGCTGTCGAAGTTCGTTGCGTAGCCGCCCCACTTGGTGCCAAGGTAAATTTCGGCGATGTCGTCGTCGTTTTTGGCAAAGCTTTTGCAGAGCTTCCTGATTTCTGCTTCCACGGGGCTTTTTTCGTAGCCCAGAATCTGGATGTCGCCCACTTCGTTGACAAAGGAGTGGATGCTTTCGTCCGCTGCCTTTACTTCATCGGATTCCGCAAAGACGTTCAGCTCGATTTCCTTGGAATCGAAGAACATGGAGATTGAATCGGAGAATTCCGAAAGCTCCGTTGTTGTGGTTTCGTAGAAATTGTCCAGCCGGTTCTTCGAGAAGAAGATGGTCGCGATTCCTGCCGCAATAAGCAGGACGATAAGGATGATGGCGACCGACGCGATGGAAAATTTTGCCGAGAGTGAAAGGAATTTTCTTTTCATGGATTGAGGCTCCTGTAGGCGGGAAGTCCCGCGTGTTCCTTGCCGGGCAGAACCCGTGTGCGCGGGGCTGCTGTTCCGTGGGATAGGGGCGCGTGCAGGACGCAGGCTGTGCGTGCAGCTGCCCCGGCAGTGTTCGTGGGTAGTGGCAGCAGCGTGTGTATTCTCAACGCTGCTTTAAGAATTGCTGGATATTTTCCTGCAAAAACCAATACTTCCTCCGAGAAAGGCGTGTGCCTTTTTCTTTTATACCATATTATCGGCTGCGCCGTCAATGAAATTCATCCGTAAATTTTTACTTTTACGCTAGGAAATGCAAGGAAACTGCATATTGTGGAAATTCAGGGGTAGTCGAAGAGCTGCGGGGTAGTGGTGCCGGCGGTATCGTCTACGGTTACGATGGCGAACTGGCGGTCGCCCACGAAGGTGGGCAGTATGTATTCCTGCATGGTGGGGGTAAGCTGGGTACCTGCGGGGCGGTGCACGTGACCGGCAAGGATAAGCCGCACTTCGTTGTCCTTAAAAAGCGTGAAGAGCTGAGTTGATTCCGATTCTTCCTGCAGCGCGTAGTAGCCGCCGCGCATGTCGCTCCCTCCGTAAACCGGGGAATGCAGCGAAACTATTTTGTTGGGGCTGCCGTCGGCTTCCATTGCCGCCTTGAGCCGGTTAAACTGCACGGTACCGAGCGAGGCGCTGCCTGCGTCAAGGAAGTAGTAGCTGAAGTTACCCAGCCGGAAGCGGTAAAAGGACGTGTGCGGCCAGATAGTCTCCTTAAAGTCGTTCCAGCCATAGAGGTAAACGTCATGGTTTCCCACCACGCTGTAGACTTTGCCGCCCAGCATCTGCTCTATCGGTTCTACGAGCACGCGCTTATAGTCTTCCAGCTCGCTTTTCTTTCCGTGGTCGGCGATGTCGCCCAGGCAGATGCAGAATGAGGGAGAAGGAGAGAGCGATGCCTTCAGTGCCTGGAGGGTATTAAGGAATTCCTGGTCGTGGCGCTCCTCGTCCGTTTTGCCGAAGTGCATGTCGCTGATGACAAGGAATGCGTAGGAGCCGCCGGAAACTGCGGGAACATCACCGCCTGTCAGGTCTATCAGTTCGCCCACGCGGTCGTCCACCGCAGGCCCGTGATCCAGCAGCTGGTAGAAGCCGTATTCGATGGCTTTACAGGCGCAGAGGCAGAGTGCAGCGGCGGCAATGGCGGCGCAAACAAAAAAGCGTTTCATAAGTGGAACCCCATGGTCAGCCGCAGCTCGCCGCTGTCATAGTGGGCGGCATTCGTAAAAAAGTCCGTGTAGCGGGCAACCGCCTCGCA
>CADCQA010000236.1 GCA_902803415.1 uncultured Spirochaetaceae bacterium
CAGAAAAATCCGAGCGGCACGGAAACAATCCACATCGAAAAGGTATCAAGCACCAGACCGAACTTTGCATCGCCGCCGGCACGGAAAACGCCGCAAATCAAAACCGTATTAATCGAAGCACCCAGCAGCGACATGCAGTTGATGTACAGCAGCGGTGTCAGGAAGTACGAAGCCTGCTCATTCAAATCTGCAATCATAAAAAGGAGCGGGCGGCACAGGCCCAGCACCACTGCTCCCGCCGCGCCGGCAAGGATTGTGCTTTTGACCAGCCGGGAGGCATTCCGGGAAGCAAGTTCCAGCTGGTTCGCACCCATCTGCTTGCCCAGCAGGATTGCGCCGCCGTATGCCATGCCAAAGCAGAGCACGCTGGCCAGATTCCGCACCACGTTCACCACCGAATTAGCCGCAACCAAATCGGCACCAAGATGGCCCATTATCACCGCATACATGGACCAGCCTGCACCCCACACCGCCTCATTGCCGATGGCAGGCAGGGAATAATGCACAAAATCTTTCAGCAGCACGGTGTTTTTCCGGAACAGCGTTTCCAGACTGAAGTGAATCTCCTTCACCCGCGTGCACACAATGATGCAGACGGCAAGTTCAATCACGCGGGAAATCGTTGTGGCAAGGGCAACGCCCCGCACGCCCATTTTTGGAGCGCCGAACAGGCCAAAAATGAAAACCGCGTTCAGCGCAATGTTCAGAAGGAGCGCCGACGTCGTAATCGCAGTAACCGTCCTGACCCGCTCAATGCTTTTCAGGACGGCCTGATAGATTTGCGAAAAAGCAAGGATGAAATATCCCACGCCCGCAATCTGCAGATATTCGCTTCCGATGGCAATGAGCGTTTCATCGTTCGTAAAAATCTGCATCAGAAGCCCCGGCACAAAAACCGAAAGCAGGGAGAAGATCAGGCCAATGGATGCAGAAAGTTTTACGCCGATTCCAAAAATCGTTTCGATGGAATACGTGTCCTTTTTTCCCCAGTACTGCGCCGCCAGCATGACCACGCCGGAGGAAAGCCCGATGAAGAAGAGGAACAGAATAAACTGAATGTACGAGGCAAGGTTTACTGCCGCAATTGCATTCTGCCCGACAAAGCCGAGCATAATCACATCAGCTGAACTGACCGCCGCCGAAATTAAATTCTGCAGGGCAATCGGGGCTACAATCGTAAAAAGAGAACGGTAAAACTGCCGGGATTCTTCCCGCAGCTCCGAGGATTTTCCCATGAACATACAATAAGAGTATATCAGAAAAATTCGGGGGGAATCAACAGTCCCGGCCGGGGGCAAGCTGCGGCAGCAACCTGCCCCTTTCCGCGCTACTGGCTGATGCCGGCGATGGTGCCGAAAATCCAGCCGGACGGCCACTGCACGGTACCGTCTTCCAGGATGTTTTCTTTTACGTGGTACCAGCAGCTTTCCGCCGTCTGCTCTTCGTTGCCGAAGGATACGGTTTCTGTGGTACTGGCCTTTGTTTTAAGGTCACACTGGATGCTGCTGCCGTAGAACAGCCGCCCCACCACGTTCCCCCGCGTGCTGGGAATGTCGTAAATGTGGATGTAGCTGCCGGGGATGCCGGTCTCTACAACAGTGGAAAGCTCCAGAGACTCCGTATCGTCCGGGGAAAAATTCTTCAGGATATTATATTCTTCTATAGAAAGCAGCCGTTCCATGTACGGGGACAGGCTGAGCGTCTGCGCATCTGCAATAACGGCATGCTTCACTTTCTTGTCTTTGGCGGTACGCGCCTTTGCCAGCAGCTCCAGCGCAGCCCAGTCATCCGCACCGGATGCAAGCTTGTCAAGGCGGACCCAGCCGCTGCGCTTTACGTACTTTACATCGTCGAACCAGGTCACTGCAACAAAGGAAATGCCGCCGGACTGCCGCTGCTCCCCTGTAACGACAGCTTTGTGCCGGGGAACGACGGTCGACGTGTACTCAAGGACATTGGCGCCGGAATACTGCACGGCATCCTGCGCCATTGCCCTGAGCTCGGCAGCGGTGCCGAAAGCAATCCTGTCCGCCATGACGGTGTAGGATTTGCCGTCATATTCCGCACGGCAGAATTCAGATTCCACCGTTTTGCTGCCGGACGGACGCTTGGCAACAAAAGGCACTTCGTCGCTGACAGCAAGCAAAGTGCCCGCCGGGATGTTCTTTGCCCATTTCATCTCGCCCGATGAAGTCTGCGTCCACAGGGAACCGTCCTGCTGCAGCATGACGGCGGGTTTCATTTCTGCGGCTGCCTGCGCTGCAGCAGCAAGGGCGGCAGCCAGCGTAATTACAAGCATCTTTTTCATCAGTTTATTCCTCTTCCAGGTCTGCAAAAGCATCGGCGGCAGCTTCACCGGCCTCCCCCTGCAGGAAAATGCCCGGCAGGGACTCTTCTACAATCCACGTATCCAGCTTCTGGTCAACCTTGGTAATGGCTTCGTGCTTTTTTTCGTTCACCGCCTCAGATGCGGAACTGTAATACGTGAGCGCTTCCGTCAGCTCATTCCGCAGGACTTCGTTCTGCGCCTCCCCAATTGCGGCGATAAGCGAAAGGATGGTCAGGTCGTCGCCTTCTCCAAGGCTGTCCTTTTTTACAAAGACTTCATGGAAGGTTTCTTTTTCAGTGTCAACGCTGATGCAGGCGAATTTGTCATCGTCCTGCGTCTCTGCTACGGCGACGACAGTTCCAAAGGGCAGCGCCGTGCTTGACATGCTCTTGATGTCGGCTTTTTTATAGATGAAAGTGTCATCCGCAGTGATGACGCCCGGTTTTGCATTGAGCGCAATCGTTATGTCCTGAATCCAGTAATCGTCGCCGTTGTAGCGCACATGCACAAAGCTGCGCTCCTGCCGCTCCTCCTTTACGATGCGGACGGCAGTCTTTTTCTCTACGCCTGTGCCGGAATAGCTGAAGGCTTCAAGTACGGTGCCGCAGTTTATCTGGCGGTTCCAGACCATAAGTCCTTCATCATCCTTGTCCTGCTTGTAGAGGGCGCCGGGACTGTACAGCGCCACAGCGTTCAGGAAAACGGGAACCGGCTCCTGCTCAACAGCGGCTTCATCCTGCACCTGGGGCGCAGGTTCTTCTTTCTTATTCTTGCCATTGCAGGACGTTAATGCCAGCAGGGCAATGCCTGCAAGGGCTGCAAGGCTAAAAAACGTTTTTTTCATGCAGCGGAACCTCCTTTTTTCGGCGGCATGAACGGAACGCAGCGCCCCGTACACGCCGGTATAGGCAGGGACACCAGCCCTGATGCGGCTCCGGCGCCCTTGCAGGCGGAACTATACCAGACTTTCCAGTTTTTTTCAATCCGTGGCATACGACGGACGCACGGGCTGCCCGCAGAAACGACATCGTCCCTCAAGCATAGTGTTGCCGGAATTGCGCAGCAATTCCGGCTGGTCAATGGGCTGGCGCCAGCGCCAGTCCATTGACCGCTTGCTTTTTGGTGCGCGCGCGGTGTATGATAGGGGCATTATGAAGCATTCCTCAAACACATACCGGTTCCCGCACAGGATGGCGCTGCTCCTCCTTGGAACACTCTTCTCCTTTCTTGTGGCCTCCTGCAACGGGGTCATCGGATACAGCGTCGTGCTCTGGAACATCCCTGAATACCAGCTTGCAGACGGCACTGTGGTGCCGGTCTACGTCAAGTCCAATATATCGCAGGTCTACGTCATAAAGGACAGTGCAACGGGAGAAAACAAGGAAGTTCCCATCTGGAAGCTTTCCGAACCAACGTCACGGAAGAAGGCAGACGAGCTGGCAGCAAACCATGCCGCTTTCAGGCACAAGTATGCAAAGTGCGTGCTTGACGGGCTGCCGGTGCGCGCAGAACCGACGAACGGCGCAAAGCAGGTGTACCGCCTGCGCAAGGACGAAATTCTCCGCACGCTGCACGAAGGCCAGGGAGACATCCCCACGAACGGCAAGGAACAGCTTTCCGGTACCTGGCTGCGCGTGCTCACGTCCGGGGGTACGGAGGGCTGGTGCTTCTCGCAGAACCTCAGGATTTTTGAGATGAATGCCGACGGCAGCTACGGCGAGGGTGCCGCAGAGGCACAGGTGCAGCAGGAAGACGCAATGCTGGAATCATTCCTTAAGAAGAAGTGGTACCCGGACTACTACCAGCAGATGATAGACAAGAAGCAGATTGACCTCAGCTACATGAATCCGCTCTACGGCTTTGACACCGGAAGCGAAACGGGCACCGTTGCACTGCGGCTCTTCAACGTGAACGCTTCCTACCCCTACACGGGCGTTACCAAGACATCCGGCGGTGCGTACAAATTCAACGACGTTCCCATCCAGGTGACGGTGCGCGGCGACTCATACATCATCGTGCAGCACACGGACAGCAAGGGCAAGCGCCATTCCTACAGCTTCATAACGCT
Organism: uncultured Spirochaetaceae bacterium; assembly: GCA_902803415.1. Classification (GTDB taxonomy): domain Bacteria; phylum Spirochaetota; class Spirochaetia; order Treponematales; family Treponemataceae; genus Treponema_D. The sequence continues at coordinate 4,398 of CADCQA010000236.1, forward strand.
TGACGGTGCCACGGACATCCAGAAGCTTGTCTCCGAAGAGCAGGACCGCCGCGCACGCCTGTACAATGCACTGTACACCGCAGGTCCGTCCTTCACCAGCAGCAACTACGGCACGCTCAGCTTTGCGCAGGACGGCAGCTTCAGCTGGAGCAGCTACAACCTGCTGGTTCCCTCGGTGATTGCAGCAAGCGCAGCCGGCAGCGGCACCGTGCAGCTGCAGTACTTCCTTCCGGCAAACCTGAAAAGCGAATGGGACGGCATACTGACATTCAGCTTCCAGGGCATGGAGCGGCAGGTGAATTTTCTGTACCGCAGGACAGACAGCGGGCTGCGGCTCGCGGTGGCAACGGTAACGGTGCTGCCGGATACGGCGACAGGCAGGAACACGGTTTCCATTTCGCTGCCGGTCAATTCGCTTGTCATGTTCTTCCAGAACTAAAGCGGAGGAAGGCAATGGCATTCGTTCAGTTTTCAAAGGTTTCTCTGTCCTTCGGGGTGCGCGACATTCTTAAGGAAGTTTCCGTCAACCTGCAGACGGGCACAAAGGCGGCGCTTACCGGCGCAAACGGCGCGGGAAAGTCCACGCTCATCAAGATTATGGCCGGCCTGGTGCAGCCTGATTCCGGGGAACGCGTGGCGCAGCGCGACGCACGCATTGCATACCTGCCGCAGAGCGGGCTTGTGCACCACGGCTGCACGCTGAAAGAGGAAGCAGACAAGGCATTTCTGTGGGGTTACGAGCTCCAGAAGGAAATAGACGCGGAAGGCGACCGCATGAAGGAGAATCCCGCGGACGCAGAAAAAATTGCCGTGCACCAGGCGGAGCTGCTGGCAAAGCTCAACGATTCCGGCTGGTACCGGCGCGAAGTGCTCGCCGAGCAGGTGCTGCTGGGCCTGGGCTTTTCCCGCGATGACTTTGGCAGGCAGACGGACGAATTTTCCGGCGGCTGGCAGATGCGCATTGCGCTGGCAAAGGCACTCATGTGCGGCCCGGACATCCTGCTGCTCGACGAACCCACGAACTACCTTGACATAGAAGCGCGCAACTGGCTGGAAAAATTCCTTGACGAATTCAAGGGCGGATTCCTGCTAGTGAGCCACGACCGCTACTTCCTTGACCACACCGTAAACGAAGTCTTTGAGCTGTTTAACGGGGAACTCAAGCGCTACCCCGGCAATTTTACGCACTACGAAGAAGTCCGCAAGGTAGAGCTGGAGACGCTGCTTGCCCAGTACGAGCAGCAGCAGCAGGAAATTCAGCACCTGGAAGATTTTATCCGCCGCTTTGGGGCAAAGGCAACAAAGGCAGCACAGGCGCAGGAGCGGCAGAAAATGCTGGACAAAATCGTCCGCATCGAAATTCCCGAAAACCTGAAGAAAATACATTTTACCTTCCCCGCCGCGCCGCATTCCGGGCAGCTTGTCCTGACGCTCGACAAAATCTGCAAGCACTACGGCAGCGGCCCGGACGTCATAAAAGACCTTGACTTTGTGCTGGAAAAAGGCGAACGGCTCGTTGTGGCCGGACGGAACGGCGCGGGAAAATCAACCCTGCTGCGCATCATCGCCGGGGCAGACGCGGACTTTACCGGCACCGTGCGGCTGGGCAGCGGCGTAACCGTGGGCTACTTCTCGCAGGACAGCGCGGAAAAAATCAGCGGCAGCGAAACCATCCTTGAACGGCTGGAAAAGCGGGCGCCGCTGGAACTGATTCCCAAAATGCGCGACATGCTCGGAGCATTCCTGTTCCGCGGCGACGATGTATTCAAGAGCATCAATGTGCTTTCCGGCGGCGAAAAAAGCCGCATCGCACTGCTGGAGCTGCTGCTGCGCCCGGTGAACCTGCTGGTGCTTGACGAACCGACGAACCACCTGGACATGCATTCCAAGGACGTCCTGCTGGATGCCCTGAAGGATTTTGGAGGAACGGTCATCTTTGTCAGCCACGACCGCGGCTTTATCGAAGACCTTGCCACCCGCGTGCTGGAGCTGCATCCCGGCTCCTACCGGGTCTTCCCCGGCGACTACCGCTACTACATGCAGCGGCTGGAGGACGAAGAGAACGGCACGGTGGGCGCATCATCGTTTAGCGGAACAGCGGGGGCTGGCACGGCACCGGCGCAGGCACCCAAAAAAGAAAGCGCAAAAGAAGCCGCGCCGGTTTCCAGCACCAAGCAGTCCTGGGAAGAACAGAAGCGGGCGGAATCCGAGCGCCGCCGCATGCAGCGCGAGCTGGAAAAGCTTGAGGCGGAAATCACCGAGCTGGAAGAAAAGAAGTCCGAGCTGGAAAACCAGATGGCAAATCCTGCCGTCTATTCCAACGGGGAAAAGAGCCGCGCCGTACAGAAGCAGATAGACGAAGTGAACGCCCGGCTGGATGAGCTGAATGCAGCCTGGGAAACTGCGGCAGAAAAACTGGGCTGACAAAGACGGCTGCAAGCCGGTTGACACGTGTTGATTCCCTGTGCTATGCTCAGATTGGCGGCCGCAGGGACTGACCGCATAAGAAACATTAGACCTGTTCGGAAACTACGTTTCCGCTCAGGTTTATTGAAAGGAGGATGGTATGAAGGTTTTGGTGATTGGCGGTGCCGGTTATATCGGAAGCCATGTGGTAAAGGAACTGATGGGAAAGGGGCACCAGGTAACGGTGTTCGACAACCTGTCCAGCGGGCTTCTGCAGAATCTGTTTCCGGAAAATGATTTTATTGCAGGCGACATCCTGCACCCGGAAGACCTGGACAAGGCCTTTGCACGGGGCTTCGATGCATTCATCCACCTTGCAGCGTTCAAGGCGGCAGGCGAATCCATGGTCTGCCCGGAAAAATATTCAGTGAACAACATCACCGGAACCCTCAACATCCTGAATGCAGCAGCGGCACACGGCTGCCTCCGCATGGTGTTCTCCTCAAGCGCGGCGGTCTTTGGGGAACCGCAGTACCTGCCGATTGACGAGGAACATCCGAAGAATCCGGAGAACTACTACGGCTACACAAAGCTTTCCATCGAGCAGTTCATGGGCTGGTACGAAAAGCTCAGGGGGCTGCGCTTTGCCGCGCTGCGCTACTTCAATGCAGCGGGCTACGATCCGGAAGGCGTGCTCTACGGACTGGAGCGCAACCCCGCGAACCTGCTGCCCGTGATTATGGAAGCAGCCTGCGGCAAGCGGGAAAAACTCTGCATCTTCGGGAACGACTACCCCACCCGCGACGGCACCTGCATCCGCGACTACATCCACGTGACCGACCTTGCAGCCGCACATGTGCTTGCGCTTGAATACATTGCCGAAAAGGACAAGAGCCTGACGCTGAACCTGGGCACCGGAAACGGCATTACCGTTACCGAAATGCTGGAGGCAGCCCGCCGTATTACCGGGCAGCCGGTAAAAGCTGAATACGTGGGCCGCCGCGCAGGAGACCCGGCACAGCTTACTGCAAGCTCCAAGCGGGCAAAGGAGCTGCTCGGCTGGGAGCCGCACTACAGCGACGTAGACACGCTCATCGGTTCAACCTGGAACGCATACCAGAAATACTACGCAGCGCATAAATAAAAAATGCGCTCCCTGTAAAAAACCGCCCGGCACCGTTGCCTGTACCGCTACGCGTTACAAAGACGGCGCCGGGCGTTTTTATGCTTCCGCGCATTTTTCGGTTTATGTGCACCGTAGAAAAAAAACTTATTCCAGCGGGACAACGCCCTTCGGGGTAAATTCGCCGTTCAGGGCACCGAACAGTGCACTGAACGAATACGAGGAATAGCTGTAACCGCAAAGGATGGTGTCCACCCAGTCAAAGCCTTCCAGCACCGGCACCGGCGACATGATAGACAGCACAATGACTTTCTTCCCCAGCCGCCGGAGCCGCTGCGTGATGGCGGCGGTGTGCCGGTCGTACACGCAGGTGATGATGGTATCATAGGCCTGCGCCACATTGACGATGTTCGCAGCATTCCATTCGTCGTAATTGCTGTTGTCGCCCTTCAGCTCATAACTGTAATGGAAGGTGGAGGCATCGGGATAGCGCCTGCGCCCCTCGCTGTACAGCGAAAGGAAGGGGCCGGCAATGAGCACCCGCTCGCCCTTGGCCGGATGGTAGGGGAAGGAGCTTCCCTGCTTGTACAGGGAAATGGAGCGGCATGCCTGGCTCAGGAAAAATTTCTGTCCGTCCTTGTCAGGAATGCGGGAAGAAATCTTTGTTTCGTCCGGGTAGAGCGGCGCCGCGTTTCCGCCCTTAAAATACTGGAGCTTTGCAAGCAGCACCCGCCCGGCAGCCTCCTGCACGCGTTCCCGGAACGCTTCGTTGTCCCGCATGCGGGCAAGGTTCTGCGTCCACAGCGAATCTTCAAGCCCCGCAGTTGACGAAGAGATAATGATGTCGTTCCCGGCTTCTATGGCAAGCGTAAAGGCCTTGGTAAGGGAGCCGGCAAAAAGCGTAGCACCGTTCATCATCATGTCATCCGTAATGACCAGCCCCTTGAAGCCCAGCTCGCCGCGGAGTATCTCGGTAAGGAATTTCCGTGAAAGCGAAGCAGGTGCACCGGAGGCATCGATGGAAGGGAATGCAAGGTGCCCGCTCATGACGGCGGGGATTCCCGCATCTATCAGGTGGCGGAAAGGAACAAGCTCCCGCGCCTGCCATGCCTCCCGGCTGATGGAAATTTCGGGGAGCTTTCCGTGGCTGTCCAGGTTCGTGTCCCCGTGGCCGGGAAAATGCTTTGCCGTGGGAATGACGCCCGCCGCAGAGGAGCCTGCCGCAAAGGCCTCGGCCAGAATACCCGCTGCTTCCGGGTCGGCGCCGAACGAGCGGGGACCGATGACGGAAGAATCCTTGTTCGTATACAAATCAACGACGGGGGCAAAATTCATATTGATGCCCAGCGCGTTTATCTCCCGGTTAATGTAGTAGCCGGCCCAATACGCATCGTAGGGATAGCCGGAAGCGCCGATTGCCATGTTGCCCGGCGTGTCGGAGGTTTCGCCCTTTACGTGCCGGATCCAGCCGCCTTCCTGGTCGGTGGCCACAAAGAGCGGAATCTTGAAGCGGCGGGATGCCGCCTGCTGCTGCAGCGTGCGCACGGATTTTGCGACACGCTCAATGTTGTCCGTATTCCAGCCGAAAACCTTGATGCTGCCCAGCCCGCGCCGGGAAACCCACTGGCTCAGCAGGGCGCTCGGTTCGGCACCCGCCCAGCCGAACATCAGTATCTGGGAAAGCAGTTCCTCGTCCGTCATGCGGGCAACAAGTGTCTGCGAAAGGATTTCCGCCGGGTAGTCGCTCCAGAAATCCACGTCTGCAGGGAGTTCCCCGGCAGCAGCGGCCTGAGCAGCAAGCGGCACGCCGGGCAGCAGGGCATACAGGCACAGCATGCAGCACAGGGCACAGAGGCATTTTCTGAAAGCCGCGGCACGCCCGGCAAAAAAGCCTGTTCCGGCGGCAGCCTGGTTCCCGCCGCGTACAGCGCAGCTGCCGCATAGAGCGTAGCTGCCGGATACATTGTACCCGGCGGCCACTGCATTCCCGTTCATTCCTGTACGAACCATCATCTGCGGCCCTCCCCGGCACCAGCGCTGCACAGGCTCACGGCGCTGCATTCCGAACGGACATAGATCGCGGCCTGATGGGCGGCAATTGCACCGTCCGCGCAGGCCGTTACAATCTGCCGGAAGCTCTTTGAGCGGACATCCCCGGCGGCATAGAGTCCCGGCACGGAAGTCCGCATGTCCTCGTCCGTCACGATGTAGCCGTCTGCATCGGTGCGGAGCATGTCAAACAGTTCAGTACGGGGCTTCATCCCCACAAAGATAAACACGGCGTCGGCGGGGATTTCGCAGGAAGCACCGGAAGCATCACGCAGCAGCACGGAGGAAACCCGGTCTGTTCCCCGGATTTCTGCGACGGAAGCATTGAAGCGGACTGAAATATGCGGATCTGCAAGCACGCGCGCGGCGGCGGCCTGCTGGGCACGGAGCCGTTCACCCCGGTGCACAATCGTTACCGAGGGGCTGAGCGTGGAAAGGTAGGATGCGGCATCGCAGGCGCTGTCTCCGCCGCCCACGACGACAATGCGGCCGCCGCGGAAAAAGGGGCCGTCGCACACTGCGCAGTAGGAAACGCCCCGGCATGCAAATTCTTTTTCGCCGGGCACGGACAGGGCACGGTGCTCTGCGCCGGTGGCCACCAGCAGTGATGGTGCGGAAAAACGCCGCCCCGCCGTATTCACCAGAAACAGTTCGCCCGGCTTGTCCACAGAGGAAACGCGGGTGCGCACAAGCTGAGCACCAAAGGAAACAGCCTGCTGGCGCAGCATCTCAACGAAATTCCTGCCGCTGAGCGGGGGGAAAATTCCGGGATAGTTCTCCAACGTAACAATGCCGCCAGCCTGACCGCCGGGTGCAGACTCATCAATCAGCAAGGTGAGGAGTCCTGCCCTCGAAGCATACTGGGCTGCAGCAAGCCCTGCCGGGCCAGCCCCTATGATGATAAAATCGTACCGCGCTGTTTCCATGCCACCTACTATAGCGGATATTGCGGAATCTAGCAAGAAAGGCTATCCGGGCTTCAGTATACAACAAAAATGCGCTCCCAGTGGAAAACCGCCCGTCACCGCTGGTTGTAGTGCTGTGCGCTACAAAGGCGGCGCCGTTCGATTTTCCACTTCCGCGCATTTTTTTTATGTTGAAACCCTGTATTAAACCTGTTCGGAAACTTCAGTTTCAGAACAGGTTACACTAGAATGCGATGTTTAAAATCGCGCTATTTGAGCGATTTTAAAC
>CADCQA010000237.1 GCA_902803415.1 uncultured Spirochaetaceae bacterium
AACTGTTACTTTTCCTGTTTTCTGTATAGTTCTTTTATATGCTTTGCATAAGCATGTTGAGCAAGAATTCTATCACAAAGAAATGAATCATTATGCAATGTATCCATCATTTTTTTGATTTCTAATTTTGTAGCTTTAGGATTTTTATTTTTGTAACACAATTTTCTACATTGATAATATAAATCATTGTAAAAATCTTCATAAGCAATTTTATACTCACCCCTTGTCATGATCGTGGCAAAATCATCAGCTCTATTTTCTATATCAAAATCACTATCCGACTCTGCAAAACGAAATGGATCCCTGGCTATAATATGGCCAGCCTCATGCCAAAACATCCAATTCATAGCTTCAGGCGATACAAAATCTAAGCATGTCGTCATGGTGATAATGCCTATCATTTCATCCGGAGATGCCATTTTCATTTTGCCCTCATCTATATGCTCAAACTCATAATCAAATGTTTTGAGATCAAAATTTTTATAATCATAAGGGAAATCGGGTGTAATTATAATTGAAAATGCACTGCCTCCGTTTGCATAGAATTTACTTACTGGAGATTCTCTCATTTTTTTCAAAAGATCAATTCTTGAGGTAAATACATTCATAAAAGTTAACTCTGAAGCTGACTCCGAATATGTTAATGACTCGGGGGTGATTTTCAAAATCTCATCACAGAAATGTTTAACAGCATCAACCATTTTACCACTAAGATTGTTAATCTTGGAAAACTCTACAAAATTCATTTCATGCCTCCTGCCTGCGCAGCTTGGGAAGCACTTCCGCGCCAAGGATTGCGATGAAGATGAGCGCGCAGCCCAGCCACATCCGCGCGGAAAGGTGTTCCTTCAGGAAGATGGTGCTGAACAGTACGCCGAATACTGATTCCAGCGAAAGGAAGAGTGCTGCGAGTGCTGACGGCACGTACTTAAGGCAGAGGTTCTGCAGCACAAAGGCAATCATCGTGCTGAACACGCCCAGGTATGCCATGGAAAGGATGACGCGCGGGTTTGTTACCGCCGCCACGGGAAATGCTCCGTCGGTGAAGGGGGCGGTAATCCACCCCAGCAGCGCTGCCGCGGCAAACTGAATGACGGTAAGCAGCACGGGGTCTTCATGCTCGTCATAGCGCGCAACAAAAAGAATGTGCACCGCGTAGAATATGCCGCATGCCAGCGTAAGCACGTCGCCCCGGTTCACGCCGGCAAGGCTCATGCTTCCCGGCGGCAGGGCGAGCAGCGCAATTCCGCAGACGGAAAGCAGTGCCGCTGCAAACACATACCAGCCCGGCCGCCTGCCCCCGAATGCCCAGCCGAACAGCGGCACAAGCATCACGTACACGGTGGTAAGGAATGCATTTTTTCCGGCGGTGGTGTATTTGCAGCCGATGGTTTGCAGGAAGTAGGCAAGGAAGAGAAGCAGCCCCAGTACGGCGCCGTGCCGCCACGCGGAAGCCCCCGCCCGCTGCAGCCTGCGGCAGTAAATGAGTGCCAGGCAGAGCGCGGCAATGGTAAAACGGAATGCAATTTCCCAGACTGCGCCCACGTAGTCCAGACTGTCTTTTACGATAACAAAGGCAAATCCCCAGATTGCAGCGGCGCTGATAAGCCCGCAGCTTGCAAGGATTCCCGTCTTCCGGGGAAGCTTGTGCGGCATAGTTTTTGTTTGCTCCTGGGCAGTAAGCCGTAGGCCTGATGCCCGCAGGAAAAGGGCAGGGCACAGGCAGCCGTAACTGCCCGGTCCTGCCCCTGCCTGTAAGTATTAAACCTGTTCGGAAACTTCAGTTTCAGAACAGGTTACTTTGAAATGCGATGTTCAAAATTGCGCTGTTTCAGCGATTTTGAACTCGCCTCCTGTTTGGAAACGTAGTTTCCGAACAGGTCTATTATTTGCTGTTTATCTGGATTTTGTTCAGCTTCCAGATGTCGCGCACGTATTCTTCAATCGTGCGGTCGCTGGAGAACTTGCCGCTGTTCGCGATGTTCATCAGCGCTTTCTGTGCCCAGCCGCGCTTGTCGGTGTAGAGCTTTGCAATCTTCTCCTGTGCCTGCACGTAGGAATCGAAGTCTGCCAGGATGAAGTAAACATCCGGGCGCTGGCCTTCCACGCCGTACACGATGGAATCATGCAGTTCCTTGAAGAGCAGGCCTGAGCGGTCGTAGGTACCGTCAACAAGCTGGTTGACAACACGGGCGAGTGCCGGGTTGCGGTCAAGGAATTTCTGCGGGTTGTAGCTGTGCTCCGTGTTGATCTTGATGATTTCATCAGCGGTCAGACCGAAGATAACTTCGTTCTCTTTGCCGGCCTCATGCACAATTTCGATGTTGGCGCCGTCCATCGTACCGATGGTGAGTGCACCGTTCATCATGAACTTCATGTTTGACGTGCCGGATGCCTCGTAGCCCGCCGTTGAAATCTGCTCGGACACATCGCTTGCCGGGATGATTTTTTCTGCGACGGAAACGCGGTAGTTTTCCACAAAGACCACGCGCAGCTTGCCGCCCACGCGGCGGTCGGTGTTCACGCGGTCGGCCACCGTGTTGATAAGCTTGATGATTGCCTTTGCACGGCGGTAACCGGATGCTGCCTTTGCGCCAAAGATGAAGGTGCGTGACGGCGGATTGTATGAAGGATCATCCACAATGCGGTTGTACAGGTACATGATGTGGAAGACGTTGAGCAGCTGGCGCTTGTACTCGTGCAGGCGCTTTACCTGCGTATCAAAGATGCTTTCCGGGTCAAGGAATTCGTTCTGCGTGTGCTTGAGGTAATCCGCAAGCTCTTCCTTGTTGCGCTGCTTGATGGCCATCAGTTCGTTCAGCGACTCGTCGTCATCCTTGAATTTTTCAAGTTCCTTGAGCTTTGACAGGTCGGTTTCCCAGCCGTGCCCGATGCGCTTTGTGATGAATGCCGCAAGCTCCGGGTTGGAGCACAGCAGCCAGCGCCGCTGGGTAACGCCGTTCGTCTTGTTGTTGAACTTCTGCGGATAGATGGTGTTCCAGTCCTTGAATTCCTGTTCCTTAAGCAGCTTGGTGTGCAGCTCTGCCACGCCGTTTACGCTGAAACATGCATGGATGGCAAGCCAGCCCATGTACACCTTTCCGTCGTGGATGATGGCCATGTGGTTCTGCTTGCGGTAGTCATTCTGGAATTTCTGGCGCAGCTCCATCATGAAGCGGCGGTTGATTTCTTCCACAATCTGGTAGATGCGCGGAAGCAGCTTCTGGAAGATGTCGATCGGCCATTTTTCCAGTGCTTCGGCAAGGATGGTGTGGTTCGTGTATGCAAAGGTCTTGGTAACGACATTCCATGCATCGTTCCAGCCCACGTTGTATTCGTCCATGAGGATGCGCATCATTTCCGGGATGGCAACCACAGGGTGCGTGTCGTTCAGCTGAATGACGTGATACTGCGGGAACTTGGAGAAGTCCGTGCCCACGTTCAGCACAAAGTGATGAATCAGGTCCTGCAGTGAAGCAGAGGTGAAGAAATACTGCTGCCTCAGGCGCAGTTCCTTGCCCATCGGACCGTTGTCATTGGGGTAGAGGACGCGGCTGATGTTCTCTGCGTTGTTCTGCCGCTCCACGGCGCGCTGGTACTGCATGTCATTGAAGAGCTGCAGGTCAAAGCCGTCCGGGCTGGTTGCCTGCCACAGGCGCAGCGTGTTTACGGTGTTGTTGCCGAAGCCGACGATGGGCATGTCGTACGGCGTTGCAGTGATTTCCTCTGCGTTTTCGATGTAGAAGCGGTCCTGCCCGTCAGGGGTCTTGCCGTATTTTATTTCTCCGCCGAAGCGCACGGTAACAGCAAGGTCGGAGCGCTTGACTTCCCACGGATCGCGGTGGCGCAGCCAGTTGTCCGGGTATTCCACCTGTTCTCCGTTCTCTATGTGCTGCTCGAACATGCCGTATTCGTAGCGGATGCCGTAGCCGTTGCCCGGATACTGGAGCGTGGCAAGTGAATCGAGGAAGCATGCCGCGAGCCGTCCCAGGCCGCCGTTGCCCAGACCTGCGTCAGGCTCTTCGTCTTCCACGATGTCGTAGTTTATCTTCATGTCCTTAAGGACTTCCTGCACCTGGTCAAAGATGCCTGCGTTTATGAGGTTGTTGCTCAGCGCGCGGCCCATCAGAAATTCTGCACTCAGGTAGTAGAGCTGCTTGGTCGGCTTTGCCTCGTACTGGCGGCGTGTCTCCATCCAGTTCGGCATAATGATTTCCAGGGCGCTGGCACTCACTGCGTCAAAAAGATCGTGCTTGGTTGCCTGCGAAATGTCTTTTCCGTACTGTCTGCGAAGACGTGCGGTAAGGTTTGCCTTAAACTGTTCTGCGTCAAAAACCATCTGTAATCCTCCAAAGATGGGGGAACCCCGTTTTGCGGTAGTTTCCCGTGTTTATTTTGCCACTAATATTATCAGCGAGCTTGCAGGAATGACATAATGTTCCTGCCCCCGCAGTAATTCCTCTTTGCCTTCTTCTGCGATGGCGTCCGGGCCGTCAATCGACGTGTCCGCTACCAGGTACCATTTTTTGCCGTTCAGCGCGGACGGCACGGTTACCATGATGTCCTGCCGGTCCGTGTTTGCGGCGATGTAGAAATCGTTGTCCTGCGAACCGTCGTCGTTTATTCCGTAGCAGCCGCAGAGGCGGAATGCAAGGAAGCGGGACAGTTCGTTCCAGTCAGGATTGCTGCCGTCCGGGTTGTACCACTGGATGTCTGCCACGCAGCCGGCATGCTGCCCCTGGAAAAAACTGTTCCTGCGGAAGACCGCATGATTCTTGCGGAGCGCGATTGCCCGCTTGGTGAACGTAAGGATTTTTTCGTTCACCGGCACGAGCGTCCAGTCGAACCAGCTGATGTCGTTGTCCTGGCAGTAGGCGTTGTTGTTGCCCTGCTGGCCCCTGCGGAATTCGTCGCCGCCCAGAATCATCGGCGTGCCCTGCGCAATCAGCTCCGTCAGGATGAAGTTGCGCACCTGCTTGTTGCGCCGCTTTTCGATGGCGGGATTTTTGGTTGCGCCCTCGAAGCCGTGGTTGTAGCTCCAGTTGGAATCGGTACCGTCGCGGTTTTCTTCGCCGTTTTCGTCATTGTGCTTGTGGTTGTAGCTTACCAGATCGTTCAGGGTGAAGCCGTCGTGACAGGTGACGAAGTTTATGCTGTGTCCCGGCGTTCTGCCGGAGCTGCCGTAGATGTCGCTGGAACCGCTCAGGCGGGTTGCAGCCCCGGACGAGGCGAATTCGTCGCCGCGCCAGAAGCGCCGGATGTCGTCGCGGAAACGGTCGTTCCATTCCGCCCAGCGCCCGCCGGGGAAGCGTCCCAGCTGGTAGGCGCCGCCCGCATCCCACGGTTCCGCAATGATTTTGGTGCGGGACAGGATGGGGTCTTCCGAGATTTCGTTGGTGAGCGGCGGGAATTCCAGCAGCGCACCTTCCTGGCTGCGGCTCAGTATTGACGCAAGGTCAAAGCGGAAGCCGTCTATGTGGTAGTTGATGACCCAGTAGCGCAGGCAGTCCGTGATGAAGCGGCGTACAATCGGGTGGTTGCAGTTCATTGTGTTGCCGCAGCCGGAGAAATTCATGTAGTATTCGTTGTGGTTTCCCACCAGCATATAGTAGATGGAATTCTCAAAGCCGCGCAGGTTCAGCGAGATGCCGTGCTCGTTGCCTTCTGCCGTGTGGTTGAATACAACGTCCAGAATGACCTCGATGCCTGCCTTGTGCAGCGCCTTGACCAGCTCCTTGAATTCGCGTACGCAGCCGCCGGGCGACTTGTCTGCCGCATAGCCTGCTTTGGGCGCAAAGAAGGAGATGGTGCTGTAGCCCCAGTAGTTTTTCATGCGCTCGCCGGTGCGGGGGTTTACGTTGGTGTTTTCGAATTCATCGAATTCGTAGACCGGCAGCAGTTCTACTGCTGTGATGCCCAGCGCCTGCAGGTAGGGAATTTTTTCGCGGAATCCGTCGTAGGTACCGGGGTTGCATACGCCGGAGCCTTTGCCCGCAGTAAAGCCCTTGGTGTGGACTTCATAGATGATGCTGCGGGACAGCGGGCGGTTTATGGGCGTGTCCCCTTCCCAGTCGAATGCCTCGTCGTCGATGATGACGCATTTGGGGAATTGGTACAGGTGGCGGTTTTCGGCAAGCTCCACGTCGGTCTTGTCTACCGGCGTCTTGTAGGTGGGCGGCAGATTGGCAAATACGGATACCGGCGTGAGCGCCTTTGCGTATGGGTCAAACAGCAGCTGCTTGGCATTGAAGCGGTGCCCCTGCGAGGGTTCGAACGGTCCGTCCACCTGGTACAGGTAGAGCGCTCCCGCCTTTAATCCGGGGACAAACACGTGCCAGATGTCGCCGGTACGGTTTTTTTCCGGATCCAGTTCTACGTATGCATACGGGTCGGTTGCATCAGGATTGTCATACAGGTTGATGATGACACTTGTCCCGTTCCTGCTGAACACTGCAAAGTTGACCCCGCCTTCTGTGAGCGAGGTTCCCAGAGGAAAGGGTTTTCCCGGTAAGGTATTCTCCATTCGCATGGAGTTATTATAACAGATAATTTCCAGTTCCGCCACAAAAAAATACGAATTTCTTGAATTTAAGATAAGTTTTTGATTCAGAAAGCTCCGCTGTTCTTTTTTCCGCGGCTTCACGATAATGATAAGGGGGAATTCTTATGTTCAAAAAGCTGATAGTATCCAGGAAAATACTCATTGCCTGTTGTGCCGTTCTGGCGGCGGGGGCTGCCGTGGCGCTCCTGCTTCTTTTGCCGCCGGTGCAGTCCCTGGTAATACTTTTTGCCGGGAAAGTGCTGGGCCGGGCACTGGATGCTGCCCACTGGCACCGGGAGCTTTGTGTGTATGCCCTGCTGCTGTTCCTCTGCATCTGTCTTGCGGCAGTATGCGTTTTTATGTTTGCCTCGTACAATACACCTGTACAGGAGGGAGCGGCTTCCAGGCGGAGGAAACTGGATGCTGCGTACGCCGCGTACCTGGGGCTGCTGTGTATCTGCATGCAGCCTTCCGTAAGCATGCTGGTGCTGCGGAAAACTGCGGATGCCGTTCCTGCCGGGGACATACGCCTGCTCTTCTTTCTTTTCAGGGGCTTTTTCCTGTGTTCGCTCCTTGAGTTCATCTGCATCCGCTGGGAAAGCCTGAAGCTTTGCTTGCTGCAGCCGGCGGCGGAAATAGTGCAGCCGCTGTGTACGCGGCAGAATCTCCGCGTGTTCCTTGCCTGCGCCGCATTTCTTTTCTTCTGTTATGTTCCCCTGCTGCTTGCCCAGTCCGGGCAGAGTCCCACTGATACGGAGCGGCTGTTCCTGACCGGTTCTACGGATGCCTTCTGCACGCAGTTCCGCTATGCTTCGGCATTCCTGCTCAAGTTCCTGCACATGTCGGCGTCCGTGTACAACTCCACGCCGCTCATGCAGATGATTGGCATAGTGGAGCTTGCCGTCGTCATGATTGTGTTTGCGCATACCTGCACGGGGGAGGGAAAGCCTTCCCTGCTGACGCTGCTGGCAGCCCTTCCCGCGGTGCTGTCCCCGTGGTTCATCACCAACATGGGCTACGTGCACGATGCCTGCCTGCATCCGCTGGCAATGCTTACGGGGATACTGCCCTTCCTGTTCTGCGGGCACACGGCTGTGTTCATCATGGTGAGCTTTGCCTGTAATTACCTTATGTGCCTGCTCTATCAGCTGGCGTCGGGCGTGTACATTGTCATGGCGCTGTATTGTGCGCTCATGCAGTACCTGCGGGGGCAGAAAAGCTTTGGGCAGGCCTGCGCGTTCACCGGTATTGCGGCGCTTTCCTACCTTGTGCCCCTGGGGCTGTATGAATTCGGCCTGTTTTACAGCAGGCCGTGGAACGATTATGCAACGGCGGTGCTTCCGTCTTCCGGGAGCATCGTTCTGCTTGTGCTGCGCAATGCAGGCACCTACCTGTCATTCCTGCGTGAAGACCTTGGCAGCACGGTGCTGCATGTTGTGTATGTCCTTATTTCGGCGGGCGGGATGCTGGCTGCCGTAGTGCACTCAAAGCGGGGCAGGCTTGTGTCCGCGCTTCTGGTGCTGCTTGTGTTTGCTGCGGGGCTTGTACTGAGCTTTGGGGTTTCCCTTGCGCTGGAGCAGCCGCTGTGGCTTCCGCGGGCATTTATCGGCATCGGCGTCTTTGTTTCACTGCAGGCATGCAGCTTCATTGAGCTGCGGGACGTGCCGCTGTTCCGGCGGGCGGTTTCCCCGGCCATTGCATTGTGCTCGTTCTGCCTGGTGCTGTATGCCTACACCTATGGTGCTGCCATGTACCAGCAGCGGCTGTACGCGGACGTCCGCCTGCAGAGCCTTGCTGCCGACCTGAATGAGCTGCATGTGCCGTGCCGCGATGCTGCGTTCTATATTGAGGGCGGCGTGGGCTTTGCTCCGTCCGTAACTCTGGCCGCCCGCACATATCCCCTGCTGTCCCGGAGCATGCATGAGCGGGCTGCCGGTACCCCGACGGCGTGGCTCCTTGCCGTGCGGGGAATCGGCGTGGCCCATCTGTATGATTTGAGCACTGTGGATTTTCCCCTGCTGAAAGACACGTCGTTTTATGCGATATATGGCGACGGACTTTTCTACAAGATTGTGCTGAAAGAGGGCTGATGCGGTCTTTGCCGCCGCTGCACGGAAATCAATTTTTTCGAGGAATGTCCCCGCGCCCCGTGAAGTTAGGGGAGGGCAGATTTTTTAACGTTAAAAAATCTGCCTACTTCCGAAGCGAGGGGCTT
>CADCQA010000238.1 GCA_902803415.1 uncultured Spirochaetaceae bacterium
AGAGAGCTGCAGGTGTTCATGCGTAACCAAAGTCCAGACATGAAAATGCCGTAAGAAATGAAGGTGAGCCGGGAACAAAAAAATCCCCCGGCATTTCTGCCGGGGTTCTTATTTTTAAATTATGCAATATAAATGGGGAAGAAAATATGGAAATGCAGTTTTAGACAAGAACGAAACTGCATTCCCTGATTGCCTTTTGGGAAGCCGGCTCAGCCTGCCTGCATTGCGTCGGCAAAGCTCAGCGGGAAGTTCCTGATGTAGGGCTTCAGCATGTTGAAGACCTGCAGCGGGCTGTCATGTTCTGCCGGGTAGTCAATGTCGATGAACGTGCAGCCGGTGGAGGCAGCCAGCTTTTTCAGCATGGAGTTCACCTCTGCTGCTGCGCTTCTGCTGCTCACCACAGAGGTGATGAAAATGCGGCAGTTGCGGCAGTTCTGGTGGATGTGGAGGAGCAGCCACTCATAGCTGTTCACAAAGGCTTCTGCGTTGAAACCGGCTGCATCGATATCCTCGTCGCCGATGTTCACGAAAACCTTTGACGGCTGCAGTTCATAGACTGCGGTGTCAAGCACCTGTGCCGCATCAGCGACAGACAGGGAATCAAAGCTCCTGTTGTACACGGGCACGCTGAGCCGTGAATCCATGGCAAGCTCACCCACATCGAGCGTTGAAAAATACGTGGAGCCGAAGCAAACCACCGCACCCTTGCGTGACACCTTGTTCATCAGCTTGTAGGTGTTCACCTTCTTTTCGATACTTTTATTCATACAGCCTCCTTATGGGTAAGCGCAGCACCTTTTGATGCAGATTTCTGCACAGCTGCAGCCTCCCTGTCATAGCGTTTGTTCACAAAATACACCACCACGTTCACGGACACAATCACAAGATTTATGATGTAAACCGCAAGCACGTAGTTCACCTTATGCATGGAAAGCTTTGCAAGGATTCCTGCAACATAGCCCATGATAATCAGGAACGTGAAGCGCAGGCTCATGTTTTTTGCCGTCCTGCTCTTTATGTTCTTCATCACGTTGATGGGCCATGAAAGACCGAAGCACACAAGCATTGCTGCTTCCAGTATGTTTGCCATCGGAACCTCCTCTGTTCTTTTTGGTATGGCTTTATACTACTTGATTTTTTTCATACTGTCTAATATATTATTTTTATTGTAATGATACTAAAAAGTGTATCAATCGCAATCTATAGCTATGCATTACGCAAAAATCAATACATTTTATGTATCGATTTTATACATCCCGCTGCATAAATTTGCAATTTGGTGCATGCCATGCAGCAGCGCGGCGGGTGCGCCGGTGCAGAACGCAGCAAAAATGCCGCCGCGCGGCCGCCCGGATACGCTGCGTGACCGGCAAGGAGGATTCATGGAACTTTCACAGCTGCACTATTTTCTGGAAGTGGCGCAGACCCAGCACGTAACCCGGAGCGCGGAAAACCTGCACATGGCACAGCCCGCGCTTACCCATGCAATCCACAAGCTGGAGGACGAACTGGAAGTACCGCTCTTTATGCCGCGCGGGCGCAACATCATGCTCACTTCGTACGGGGAATATTTTTATAAGAAGCTTTCTCCGCTGCTGGAAGAACTGGACGCGCTGCCGGAGCAGCTGAAATCCATGGCAAACCTGGAGAATGCAACCGTTCACCTGAACGTGCTTGCCGCATCATCGCTGGTTACCGAGGCAATCATCGAGTACCAGCGCATCGACGACAACATCCATATAGAGCTGAAGCAGAATGAACAGAGCGACCTGTACGACATCAACGTAACGACAAAACTTTTTTACCAGCCGCCGGAAGGGGGGCACGACAGCGTTTTTGTCTGTACGGAAAAAATTTACCTTGCGGTGCCGAACATCCCGCGCTTCCGGGGCAGGGATTCCATCACACTGCAGGAAGTAAAGGACGACGACTTTATTGCACTGTCCGGCTCAAAGCAGCTGCGTTCAATCTTTGACAAATACTGCACGAATGCGGGGATTCACCCCAACATCATATTCGAAAGCGACAGCCCCACTGCCGTAAAAAACATGATCGGTGCAAACATGGGCATCGGCTTCTGGCCGGATTTTTCATGGGAAAAAGTAGACACCCACCGCGTGCGGCTGCTGGAAATCGCAAACCCGCAGTGCAGCAGGGACATCCTCATCACGTACAAGCGGAACAAGCAGGACAACACAAGGACAAAGGCATTCTATACCTTCCTCACAAAATATTTTGAGCTTGCCAGCCACCATTATTCCTGAGCGGCTGCCGTGCTTCCTTCAATCTTTGCCTGCAGGTCATTGCCGATAATGCGGTTCACCTTGTCTATGCAGGCAACGACTTCATCTTTGGGGATGGAGCAGAACAGCTCCACCAGTTCCGCGTCCAGCTGCGTGCCGGCAATGCTTTTCAGGATGGCAACGGCTTCCTCGTAGGTCCGCGGCGGCTTGTAGGAACGCACCATGACGATGGCAGAATACGTGTCTGCCACTGAAATGATTTTTGCAGGGAACGGAATTTCCTCGGCGCTCAGGTGGAAGTAGCCCTTGCCGTCCACACGCTCGTGGTGGTACAGAATCCAGTCGCGTATGTAGTCAAACGATTTGAGCGGCTCCAGAATTCTGACGGCGATAAGCGGATGGCGGCGCATTTCGGTCCATTCTTCGTCGGTCAGCTTGCCGGGCTTGTTCAGGATTGCCTCCGGTATGCCCAGTTTGCCGATGTCGTGGAACAGCGCGGCGTACTTGAGGTTTTCCAGATTTATCTGGCGGCGGCGGTGCAGCGGCAGGTAGCGGTAGATGAGCAGGGAAAGTTCCTGCACGTGCAGGCTGTGCCCGTCAAGGTTGGGGTCGCGGGCTTCCAGCACACCGATGAGCGCCTCCGAGATTTCCAGTCCGCGCCGCTTTACGGACGCAATAAGCCTGAAAATCCATTCCAGCACCACGGTCACAAAGATGCTGCCGCTGAACAAAATAATGCCTATCCAGACAATCGTAATCCTGAGGGCAAAAATAATTGCATAGACAATGCAGAAAAAACTTATCAGCACAAAAACAACGACATTCCACGCACTGACCTTTCTGCTGCCAGCCTCCGTAACGGAATGATTCTGATGGAAAAGAAAGCGGACGAAGCGCGCCACATTCAGCACCATCATGGAAAAACCGAGAACTATCATCGTCTGCGAAGCAATATAAATAAACACCTTTAAAAACCGCCTTCAAATATCCGGGCTGCAAAAACATGCGGGAAAGTTTCAAAAGCCGGACGAATTTTAAAACTGCCTCAAACCCTAGTTCTATTATAGGGTTAGCACCCGCTTTTTGCAAGCACCAGCCCGCCGCCATGCTGACAAAGCAGGAAATTTGCCCTATAATAGGGAACATGGCAGACATCCACGTATTCCCAGACCCGCCGGAAGGCACCCCGGAAAGCAAATTCGTGCACCTGCACGTCCATTCAGACTACTCGCTGCTGGACGGGGCAAGCAAGCTGGACACCCTCATTGCGCGCGCTAAAGAGCTGAACATGAAGGCACTGGCGCTCACAGACCACGGCAACATGTACGGCGTGCTGAACTTTGAGCACATCTGCCATGCCAACGGCATCAAGCCGCTGTGCGGGGAAGAATTCTACGTGGCGGAAGGCGACCGCCGCAAACACGAAGAAGTTCCCTACGGGCGCAACGGCAAGCATTCCTATTACTACCACCTTATCCTCATCGCCATGAATGACACCGGCTACAAAAACCTCTGCTGGCTTTCGTCCATCGCGTTCACCGAGGGTATGTACTACAAACCGCGCATCGACTGGGAGCTGCTGCAGCGCTACCACGACGGGCTTATCTGCCTTTCCGCGTGCATCCAGGGCGAAATTCCCAAGGCGCTGCTTTTTGGCGACGATGAACGCGCCTACGAAACCGCGCGCAAGTACAAGGAACTCTTCGGGCCGGGGCGCTTCTACATAGAGCTGCAGGACCACGGGCTTGAAGACCAGAAAAAGGTTGCCCCCAAGCTTGCCAAGCTTTCCCGCGACCTGGACATTCCCATGGTGGTCACAAACGACATCCACTACTGCCGGCGCGACGACGCCGAAGCACAGGACGTGCTGGTCTGCATCGGCACAAAGAAGCTCTTTAAGGATCCGAACCGCATGCACTTTGACGGTACGGAATGGTACATGAAGGACGAGCAGGAGATGGCAAAGCTCTTCCCGCAGTACCCGGAGGCGATGGAAAACACGCTGAAGGTTGCAGAAATGTGCGACCTGACCATCCACCAGTTCTCCACGATGGAGCTGAAGGACACGCTGCCAATCTACCAGATTCCCAAGGAATATGTGTCGCAGGACGCCTTTGTGCTGCATCTTGTGCAGGAAGGCCTGCGCGCGCGTTACAAAGAAATTACCAAGGAAATCGTCGACCGCGCCATGTACGAGCTGGGTATAATCTTTAAGATGGGATTTTCCGGCTACTTCCTTATCGTGTGGGAATTCATCAACTGGTCAAAGAAAAACGGCATTCCCATCGGGCCGGGCCGCGGCTCCGGCGCAGGCTCGCTCGTTGCATACGCAATGACCATTACGGACATCGATCCATTCCGCTTCAAGCTGATATTCGAACGCTTCCTGAATCCTGAACGCGTGTCCATGCCGGACTTTGACGTGGACATGGACTTCGAATTCCGCGAACGCATCATCAAGCACACGGAAGAATGGTACGGTCTGCCGCAGGTAGGGCACATCGTCACCTTTGGAACGGAAAAACCAAAAGCCGTCATTGCAGACGTGGGACGCGTGCTGGACATTCCGCTGAACGAAGTTGCCATGCTCAAAAAGTGCGTGCCCGACAACCCCAAGGCCAAGCTTGCAGACGCATTTTCGCCCCCGGACGAAAAGCACCCGGACAACGGGCAGCTGATTCCCTACAAGGACGCCCCTCGCTACCAGAAGCTCTTCGAGCTGTGCTTCAAGCTGGAAAACGTAAACCGCAACACCGGCCTGCATGCATCCGGCATGGTCATCGGCAAGACGGCGCTGCCAAACTGGGCACCGCTGTTCAAGGACCCCAAGACCGGCAAAACCGCCGTGCAGTACACGATGGACATCATCGAACCGTGCGGACTGGTCAAGTTCGACTACCTGGGACTCAAAACGCTGTCGCTCATCCGCTACGCAGAAAACATCATCAACAAGCACCGCAAGGAAGGCGAACCGGAATTCCACGCGGACACCGTGAGCGAAACCGACAGTAAAACCTTCGACCTTTTCTGCCGCGGCGACACCGTTGCCGTGTTCCAGTTTGAATCACCGGGCATGCAGAAAATCCTGCGGCAGGCAAAACCGCGCTGCATCGAAGAAATCGTCGCATTGAACGCGCTCTACCGCCCCGGCCCTATGGACTACATTCCCCAATACATTGAAGGAAAGTGGCACCCGGAAACCATACACTACCCCGATCCCTGTCTTGAAGACATCCTGAAGGAAACCTACGGCGTTATGGTTTACCAGGAACAGGTCATGCAGGTGGCGCAGCGCATTGCCGGCTTTACGCTGGGCGGTGCAGACATGCTCCGCCGCGCAATGGGAAAGAAAAAGCTCAACGTCCTGATGGGCAAGAAGAAGGAATTCGAAGACGGCGCCGTCAAGCAGGGCTTTACCAAGGAGCATGCAGACGAAATCTTTGAGATAATGATTCCGTTCGCGGGCTACGGCTTTAACAAAAGCCATGCGGCAGCATATTCCGTGGTGGCATACCGCACGGCATGGCTCAAGGCAAACCGCCCTGCGGAATTCATGGCGGCAAACCTGACCAATGAAATCACTTCCACCGACAAACTGCCGGTCTACATTGAGGAAGCCCGCAAGATGGGCATTGCCGTAGACCCGCCGGACGTAAACCGCTCGGACGAAATTTTCGACGTAGTTGACGGGCGCATTGTCTTCGGGCTGATGGGCATCAAGGGCATGGGCCAGAGCTCCGCGGAAGCAATCGTGCGCGAGCGCGAAAAGAACGGTCCCTTCAAGAACTTTATGGATTTTATGGAGCGCATGAATTCCACGGACGCAAACAAGCGCGTCATAGACGTCCTTATCAAGACCGGCGCCTTTGACAAGCTGGGGCAGAACCGCGCCACGCTGCTGGCAAACTATGAGGCAGTCATGGCCTACGAAGAAAAGAAGCGCGCCGGTTCGGAATTCGGACAGGCAAGCCTCTTTGAAGAAGCCGGCGTCAAGGAATTTGCCGACTACGTGTTCACCGAAGTGGAAGACATGCCCACGATGGAGCAGCTGAACATGGAAAAGGAACTCATCGGCTGCTACGTTTCCGGACACCCGCTGGATGACTGGCGCAAAGCTATCGAAACCTGCGCAACGGTAAACAGCGAAACCATCGGCCGCGCCGCCAAGGAAAGCAAGGCAACGCAGGACGCGCTGGCTGCAAGCGGACAAAAACCGTGGGCAACAAAAAACGCAGGGCGCACATACACCGCAATCGGCATGGTACAGGAGCTGCGCACCATCATGACCAAGAAGGGAAAGCAGATGGGCTTTGCCAAGCTGGCAGATTTTAAGGGAACCATCGACATTACCTTCTTCCCCCAGGTCTGGGAGCAGCTGCGCGAAAAGGTGCAGACAGAAGGCGTGTACGCGTTCAAGGGCAAGGTGGACGGCAGCAGGGACACACCCAGCTTCCTTGTAGATACCATGGAAGATCCCGCCCAGCTGCAGGAAAAAGCAATTTCCAGCGTGCACATCCAGATGCAGAGCGGTTTCAGCAGCGTAAAGGAAATAAACAGCCTGAAGGATTTTTTATTTGGCGGACAGGGCAATTGTTATGTATATTTTCATATAGACGTTGACGGGGTATCCTACATTGTGAAGGCGAATTCACAGATGACGGCACCCAGCAGCAAGGATTTTCTCCAGGCAGTGCGAGACTTACCGCTCGTGCAGGACGTCTGGTGCGAATAGACAGGGCAAACCCCTGGCATATAAACGCGGCAGTTACGGACCGGCAGCTGCCCCGGAAACAAGGAGCATGTAACATTTATGGCATTCACATTCATAGCATCTATACTCAGGCTGCTCGCCTCGGTTATTTCACTCTATGCACTGCTGTGCTTCATCAGGATTCTTCTTACGTGGTTTCCGGCGCTTTCCTACAGCAAGGCAGCCCAGTTTCTTGCGGCAATCTGCGACCCATTCCTGAACAAATTCCGCGGCATAAAGTGGCTTACGCTCGGCAGCATTGACTTCAGCCCGGCACTGGCGCTCTGCCTCCTGAGTGCCGCCAGCAGCATACTGAACGGACTTGCCAGCGGAGCAGCGCTTTCCGTGGGCGGCATACTCGCGCTGCTGCTTGACCTGTTCTGGACAATCATATTCTCGCTCATAACATTCATCATACTGCTGCTTGCCATCAGGCTCATCATCATATTTGCCAGCAGAAGCGAATACAGCAGCAGCCCCATCATCAGCACGATTGACCGTTCCATTGCGCCGCTGGTGCAGCGCCTGGCAGGTCCGTTCAGGCGGGGGCGGGCGCAGACCTACAAGGCAGCGCTCATCATCTCTATCATCATGCTCATCCTCCTTAATTTTGCAGGCCTGCTGCTTTCATCATTCCTGAACGGCCTGCTTCTGAGCCTTCCCTTCTAGCGCCGATGAAGCTTTCCGAACTCGGCAGCGCGGTGGAAAGCCTTCCCGGCGTGGGGCCGGCGACGGCAAAGCAGTTTGCCCGCATGAACATTTTTACTGCGGCAGCGCTGCTGTCCACCTACCCCCGCAGCTACGACGACCGCAGCAGGCGTGTGCCGCTGAAAGATTTTCAGACGGCGCAGAAAGTGCACACGGTCTGCAAAGTGACGGCCCACACATGGTTCGGCTACGGGCGCATGAAGACGCTCAAAATCGCCGTCAGCGACGGTACCGCAAATGCATGGCTGGTCGCCTTTAACCGGCCCTTCCTTGAAAAATCGCTGCCGGAAGGAAGCATCATCGCAGTCACCGGCAGGTTCGAACAGCGCTACGGGGAATTGCAGTCATCCGCATTCGAAGCAGTGCGTCTTGCCTACGACGGAGAGCTTTCCGCGTGGCAGGATGCCCCGGTGCCCGGCAGCGGCGTCATTCCCGTCTACCCGCTCACCGAGGGGCTTTCCCAGAAAAATTTCCACAAGACGGTGGCCGCCGCGCTCCGGCTGTACGCAAAAGGCATTGACGACGAACTGCCGCAGGATGTCATCGCATCGCGGAAGCTGCTGCACAAGGCGCAGGCGATTACCCAGGTGCATGCCCCCGCGGACATTGCACAGGCACAGGAAGCCCGCCGCACGCTCATCTATGAGGAACTGTACCATTTTGAATACAAGATGGCAGAACGCGCCCTTGCTCACCGTGGCAGCCTGCCCTCGCTGGAAGAAACAGCGGTGTTCGAAGGTACTGCCCGCAGCAGGGCAGACGATGCCGCAGCCGGCAGCGCTCCTCCTTCCGCGGCACCGTTTTTTTCAACGCCGGACAGCAGCCGGGAGGCTTTTGAAAAACAGCTTTCCCCGCTGCAAAAGCAGCTGCTCCAGCGACTGCCCTTCGAGCTGACGGCCGGGCAGGCAGCGGCCATCACCGACATGAACCGCGACATAGACAAAAGCAGCAGCGACCTGAACACCCTGCGCAATGCGCCCCAGACGCTTACCCGGCAGCCCTTTTCCATGCAGCGCCTGCTGCAGGGCGACGTGGGCAGCGGCAAAACACTCACCGCGTTCTTTGCCTGCCTGCGCGTCATCGATTACGGCGGGCAGTGCGCATTCCTTGCCCCCACGGAACTGCTGGCGCGCCAGCACGCGGAAAATGCAGCGGCGCAGCTGGAACCGCTGGGTGTGCGCATTGCATTCCTTACCGGCAACGTAAAGGCATCCGGCCGGAACGCCCTGCTCAAGGCGCTGCGGGAAGGCAGCATAGACATTGTGCTGGGAACCCACGCGCTGTTCAGCAGCAGCGTGCAGTATAAGAACCTTCAGCTCGCCGTCATAGACGAGCAGCACCGCTTTGGCGTGGCACAGCGCGAAAGCATTGTGGCAAAGGGACGGACCGGCAGCGGCGGCTTTTTCCACACGCCGGACGTGCTCATGATGAGCGCAACTCCCATCCCGCAGACGCTTGCGCTCTCTGTCTTCGGCGATCTGGACGTAAGCACCATCCGCACCATGCCGCAGGGACGGCGCGCAATAAAAACCTACCTGAGCGTCATGGGGCACGAGCGGAACGCCTACGAAGCCGTACGGAAAGAACTTGAAGCCGGGCACCAGGCATATTTTGTGTACCCGCGCATATCGGAATTCGCCGGAACAGCAGCAGAATCTGCAGAGGGAAGCAGCAGCGCCGGGGACGGTGCAGCACAGGATTCACAGGGAAGCAGCGGACTCAAATCCGCGGAAGAAATGCACGCGTATCTTTCAGGGCAGATTTACCCCGGCTACAGCTGCGCACTCATACACAGTAAGATTGAGGAAGAAGAGCAGCACAGGATTCTTGATGATTTCCGCGCGGGGAAAATTCAGGTGCTCGTTGCGACGACTGTCGTGGAAGTCGGCGTTGACGTACCGAACGCAACATGCATCGTCATAGAACATGCAGACAGATTCGGGCTGGCGGAACTGCACCAGCTGCGGGGGCGCGTGGGACGGGGAAGCCTTCAGTCCTACTGCTTCCTCATCTACGGCAAAGACATCACGGAAACCGGCATCGCCCGCATGAAGGCCCTGCATGAAAGTACCGACGGCTTTGTCATCGCAGAAGAAGACCTGAAGCTCCGCGGCCCCGGAGAAGTGTCCGGCACCGCCCAGTCAGGCTACCTTTCACTGGGCATCGCCGACCTGTCGCGGGACAAGGATTTGCTGAGCCTGGCCCGCTACGACGCATTCACCCACATACGGAAAGTTCAGGCAACGTAGGCTTCAAGGCGGGCAAGGCGTGCCGGATGCTGCATACGCACCAGTGCATGCTTTTCAATCTGGCGGATGCGCTCCTTGGTCAGGTTGCAGGCATCGCCCACTTCTTTCAGGGACATCGGCGTACTGCCGCCCAGACCATAGCGCAGGCGCAGCACCTTGGCTTCGTTCGGGCGGAGCGTACCCAGCACATTATCAATATCGCGCTTCATGGAAGCGGTCACCGCCTGCTCATCCGGCCCGGCAAAACGGCTGTCCTCAAGGAAGTCGCCCAGAGAATTCCTGCCGGAATCATCTGAATCAACCGGCGCGTCCAGGCTTACCATGTCGCGTGACAGGCAGAGCATTTCGCGCACGTGGGAGCTTTCCATACCGAGCATCTTTCCGATTTCCTGGATTTCCTGCTCTTCGCTCTTGTTGCCGTTCACCAGTTTGCGCGCCTTTTCTATCTGCACCAGCTCATTTGCGCGGTTCAGCGGCAGGCGGATGGCGCGGCTCTTCTCGCAGATTGCCTTGAGCACAGCCTGGCGGATCCACCAGACGGCATAGGAAATAAAGTGGTAGCCCTTGGAAACGTCGTAGCGCTCCACGGCAGTCAGCAGCCCGATGTTGCCTTCGCTTATCAGGTCAACCAGGTCAATTCCGTGGTTCTGGTATTTCTTTGCAACATTCACAACAAAGCGCAGGTTCGCACGGACAATCTTTTCCTTGGCAGTTTTATCGCCTTTGGCAGCAGCAAGCGCAAGCTCATTCTCTTCCTCGCGGGTGAGGAGCGGAATCCTGTTGATTTCTTTCAGATACATATTCAGTACGCTTTCATCGTTCGTCATGGTAAAACTCCTGTAAAAATTGAGCTGTTCGGGCAAGACTGCCGTTCTGCAGGAATACAAGCAAGTTCCGTGCCAAGTTTGAGAAAATAAGTTTTTTTACGGAAAAACAGCGTTTTCAGGGCAGAATTTAAGGCATTTGGGGCACAAAAGGGACAAAACCACCCCTAGGGAAGCAGACAAGGCGGGACATTTTGACGCACCGGGCGCACAAGGCAGCTTTTTTGTGTCATTTTGACGCAGCCGGAGGACAGTAAGAAAAACCGCCGGACACGACGTACCCGGCGGCTAGGAGAAAAAAAATGAAAAGAAGTCCTAACTCAGGAACTTCAAGTATTCCAAAAGGCTGCAACAGAAAAACAGCCTTGAGAAACCAATACTAGACCTGTTCGGAAACTACGTTTCCGCTCAGGTCGGCGAGTTTAAAATCGCTCAAATAGCGCGATTTTAAACATCGCATTTTAGTGTAACCTGTTCTGAAACTGAAGTTTCC
>CADCQA010000239.1 GCA_902803415.1 uncultured Spirochaetaceae bacterium
CCCGGTTATCTCGGCAATGTCTGTTATGGGATAGTTCCGTGCCAGCATATTGCGGGCAGACTCCTGCTTGCCCATAAAGAGACCTTCATTTCTTCCGTCATCCCTGCCGTCAAGGTACGCATCCCGCCGCAGGATGCGGTCGTATTCTTCCTGATCAAATTCCGTAAGGCTCATGTTCAAGACCTCCATTTTCTGGGACTTAAAATATCCTTCAAGCAGGTTTTCCCGTATGGCGTAGTCCAGCGCCTCTTCAACAGCGCTGGTAGCCGGCATCTTTGCCTGCAAATTCTGCTTGACCCTGTTCACGTAGCTACAGTAATCATACAACGGCTTGCAGTTTTTTTGAAGAGCTTCGCGTTCGCAAAGCGAACGCATCGAGTTTGTGCATGGCACAAACTCGCGAAATAGCCTGCATTCGTGAGTTTCTGCGTAGCAGAAACTCATTGGCTTCCCGCAAGGGAAGCCGCTGTCCATTCAAATCCCTCTGCACTCCCCATTGGTTCAAAGGCATCCGAAAGCCGCAGCTTTGATACATCGGGCAGTTTCCTGTCTCCGTTATAGAACACAACAAAGCTCGGTGTGGGAATCTTCACCAGCCGGGAACCAAACAAATCTTCTTCTCGTTCAGACAAATTCATCTGGTATAACTGCGCAAAGTACATCAGTCCCCGCAGCGGCATGTTCGGGTTAAAGCTGGACTGTTGTTCATACAGGTTCATCTGGCTTCCAATGAGAAACGAAATATCATTCTTCATCGTGATGTAGATGACATTTTCGATTGTTGTCAGCGATAGCGCGTCCGGGTCGGTGTAATTTGTGTTGTTCAGTGCATTGTATAAATCCAGCCGCCACCGTTTGCTTTCTTCGGTGTCTCTTCCGAAAATTGCTTTGAACAGCCGGTCCTTGTATTCCCGCTTTGGCTTGGGCGGGTTCAGGCTGACGGCTTCCAGTTCCGCTGTGACGGAATTCCCCTGCGTCTTGCGAACTGCTGCGAGTTGTTCGTTTTCATCATTCATTTCTTCTGCCCCCTTACCATAATAGATAGAGGCGATTATGCATTTTTTGCAGAATTTGCAGAAAAAATTTGCAGAATAATAAAAAATTATATCAGGGACCGGCGGCGGCCACCGCAGGCCTGTTCCAGAATCGCGATGAGTTCCGCGTAGCTGCGGCGTATGGTTTCCGGCGGGGAATTGAGCAGGTTCTCCAGCTCCAGGTGGAAAAGCCGGTCTTTTGCTGCCACGGGCATGTACTGCACCTGCGTGCGGGTGTAGTAATGTTCGATGCAGCCCTTGGGCAGAATAAAGACTCCGGTGGCAGCTGCCCCCGCAAGGATGACGGTAAAGAGGCTTCTGATGGCGGGCAGCTTTTCCGCGGTGCCGGGCGTAAGGAATTCCCGGACGTCTTCCGGGCACTGCATGAGCCCCTGCAGCACCACCGTTTTAAAAGTGTCTATGTTTTCTGCATTCCCGTGCTTCTGCTGCAGGGCACACAGTTTTTCGGCAAGCGGCTGGAGTGCTTGCGGCACCACCGCACCCTCTTTGCACAGTTCCCGGCCGATTGTGCCCAGGCTGCGTTCCAGCCGCAGGATGAGCCGCTCCAGCGTCATGGGGCGCGCAAGTTCTTTTTCCGTAAAGAGTGCGCGGAACAGCGGTTCCTGCTTGCTGTGCTGCCGGGAAAGCCATCGTGCGGCGCGCCTGTCTGCGCAGAACACATCGCGGAGCTTGCCGCTGAACAGCGAATCAAGGTCGGTAATGATGCGGCTGTTTGTGCCCAGCAGCGCGCAGACTTTGCAGAACACGCCCAGCTCGTCCTTGCCGCCTACGTCGATGATGCCGGTTCCTGCAGCGCCGTGTTCCGTCCTGATGTACGGCAGCAGGTTTGTGAACAGCTGCTGGTCGGTGTAGCCTTCCACGAATATCTGATTGTCGGAAAAGAAAAACTGTTTGTGGTAGGAATTGAAGCGCGGCAGAAAGCGGCGGAACAGTGCAGCGTCCCTGTCGTCAAGGCTGTCGATGTGCGTGGGCTCGCGGTTTGTGTGGCAGACGATAACGCCCGTCAGTTCTTCCGGGAACCGCAGGTCAATGAAGAAAGGTGAATGCGTGATGAGGAAATACATGCGCCGGGGATGGCGCTTCGAAACCCGCCGCAGCTCTTCCGCAAAAAACTGCTGGAACTGGGGATGCAGGTGCAGTTCCGGTTCGTCAAAGATAAGGCAGGTGTTTCCCGTGTTCGCGTACAGGGCAACGAGCAGCGTGATGATTTCCTTGAAGCCGTGGCATTCCACCGCGCGCAGATCGTACTCAACATTCCATGCGCGGTTGATGACCATCGGAACATAGGTTCCGCCCGGCAC
>CADCQA010000240.1 GCA_902803415.1 uncultured Spirochaetaceae bacterium
CCCGCTCCACCGCTGCACCATACTTAAGGCGCCGTTCTCAGAGCTGCTTTCCGGCAGCGCCTTTGACCACGCCCGGGACGACTACGTACAGGCCGTCTGCACGGACAGGGGCGCCGTGGAAAACCCCATCGCACGGCTCAGGCAGCGCTTTCCCCGCATCCTGTCATTTACCTACGCGCAGGACGGCGCCGCGGGCGGCAGCAGTACCACGCTGAGCGAGCGCCGGGAACTGCTTGCCGAGCACAGCGGGCATTCTGCGGAAGACATTTTCCGCGCATTCCACAAAGACATATACGGAGGCAGCGGTACGGACGATGCAGGCGCGGCGCTTGAGGCAGAAACGGCGCTGTTCCGCTCCTACGCCGCCCGGATACAGGGAGGCATGCAGTGAAACCGCTTTTTCTTAAGCTCAGAAACATAGGCCCCTTCGTCCGGGAAGAAATCGACTTTACCGCCGTGCAGGACATGTTTCTTGTAACCGGGCGCACCGGCAGCGGCAAGACAACGATTTTCGACGCAATGACCTACGCACTCTACGGAGAAACCGCCGGATACCGCAGCCACAAGGACGTGCACCTGCACAGCGACTATGCCCCCGAAGACGAAGACGGCTCCGTGGAATTCACCTTCCTGCTGAACGGCGTGCAGTACCGGATAGTCCGCACCGTGGAGCGCAGCCACACCACCCGCACCGGCAAGAAAACCAAGAAGCTCCAGACGCTCGAATTCTACGGGCGCAGCGGCCAGGGCGCGCAGTGGGAGCAGAAAGAAGGCAAACTGAGCGAGCTGAACGAAAAAATCAAGAACCTCATCGGGCTCAGCAAGGAAGAATTTTCGCAGATTGTACTCCTGCCGCAGGGGGAATTCGCGCGTTTCCTGCACGAAGACCCCAGCAACAAGAAGAACACGCTCGCAAAGCTTTTCCCGGTCGAATTCTACACGTCGCTCTGCCAGCAGGCAAAAACAGACGCCGACAGCGCACGGCAGGAGCTTGAAGCCCTGCGCCGGGCACTAGAGGCAGACTGCGACGGCTTTAACGCAGAAGACAGCGCGCGGCGGCTGCAGGAAATCAGCACTGAACTTGCCGCCATGCAGGAATCCCACGCAGCATGCACGGAAGGCATCCGCAAACTGGGCGAAAAAAAGAAGGAACTGGCAGACAGGCTGGAAGATGCCCGTACCGCCGCCATGCTGCAGCAGAAACAAGCCGCGCTGAACGCACAGAAAGATGCCGTACAGGCGCAGGAAGCCCGGCTTGCCCGTGCAGAGGAAGCAGAAAAGCTTGGCGAAGCACTGCGCGGCAGGGATGCGGCACAGCAGCGGCTGCAGCAGGCAGAGTCCCGCCAGGCAGAGGTACAGGCAAAGCTTTCCGCGGCACTGGCACGGCAGCAGGAGCTTGCCCGGCAAGAAGGCCAGAACGAAGAGCAGCGCAGACAGCTTGAAGCCTGCGGCATTGCCCTGTACGAGCTGGACACAAAGCTCAGCCAGGCGCAGGAACGAGCAAAGGCGCAGCAGGCATTCAGGGCAGCAGAAGCACATGTTGCCCGGCTCTACGCAAAGACCGCTCCCGCAGGCCAAAGGGCGGCAGAAGAACTGGCATCGTGCACGGAAGAACGGGAACGCTGCAGAACGCTCATCCAGAAGCTTGAGGCAGAAATAAAGGCACTGCGGGAACAGCAGCAGCACGAAAAAGACACCAATGCCGCGGCAGCAATGGCGGAACAGCTGAAGGACGGGCTTCCCTGCCCTGTCTGCGGTTCCACCAGCCACCCTGCTCCGGCGGCATTCCTGCATACAGGCATCTGCTTTGACGAACGCATCATTGCGGACGAAAGTTCCCTGGAAAACCTGCAGCAGAAAGAGCAAAGCCTTTCCCAGCGCGAAGCCCAGCTGCAGGAAGCGGCACGGCTCATCACGCTTATGACGGAGCACCTGCAGGATGCCGCCGCACGCACGCAGACAGCGCTCCCTGCGGCAGCAGGGCTGCCCCGCCGCACGGATCCGACCCCCACCCCGAACCACATTGCCGCATATCACCAGGAGGTAACGGCGGCCGTAGAAGAACTTGCACGCACGGCAGCACAGTGCCGCGGCACCGGGGAAGACGGCGGCGGTACCGAAGAACTGCTTTTGCGCCGCAAGGAACTGGAACGGCAGCAGGCAGCGCTCAGGCAGGAAACAGACAGCTTTGCGCAGGCCCAGGAAGACGCCGGGCGGCAGTGCAGTTCCCTGCAGGGGGAAGCCCGCTCCCTTGCCCGGCAGCTGGAATCGCTTTCAGGCGATTTTGCGGCAGCATCGGAAGGCAGTGCAGCTGCAGTCGCCGCATCCAGCTTTGGCAGCGAAGCGGATGTCCGCGCGGCACTGCTTTCCCCGGAGGAAGCGGCACGGCTCCGGCAGTCATGTACGGACTGGCATGAATCGCTCCGTACCGTAGAGACGCAGCTTGCCGTACACCATGCCGGGGATCCGGAAGCGCTGGCACTGGCGCTGGAACAGGCGGAGCAGGAACTTGCACAGCAGCAGCAGAAAAACGAGGAACTGGTGCAGGCCAGGGAAAAACTTGCTGCCGAACAGGCAACGCTGCAGGACCGTGAGCAGCGGATTGCCAGGGGCCGCAGCAGGCTGGAGGCAAAGGAAAAGGAATATGCCCCGCTCCTTGCGCTCGCCGGGGACATCAACGGCAACAATCCCAAAAAAGTGCAGCTGGACTCCTGGGTACTCGGCACCTACCTTGAAGAAGTCGTCACTGCCGCAAACCTGCGTTTCAGCAAGGTATCGTCGGGGCGCTACCGCTTTATCCTCAGGACGGAAAAGGAAGGCGGCAAGGGCTTCAAGGGGCTGGACATCACCGTCAGCGACACATACACCGGCAGGGAACGGAGCACAGCCAGCCTGAGCGGCGGCGAAACCTTCATGGCATCGCTCAGCCTTGCGCTTGCCCTGACCGACGTGGTGCAGCAGAAAAGCGGCGGCATCCGGCTTGATTCCCTGTTCATCGACGAAGGCTTCGGTTCTCTGGACGGGGAGACGCTGGACAGCGCCGTCTCCATCCTGAATGAAGTGCGGGAGCAGCGCATGGTGGGCATCATATCACATGTGGAATCCCTCGCAGGCGCCATTCCCAGCCACATTGCCGTCACAAAGACGAATTCCGGCAGCAGCATCTGCATCCGGCAGGCCTAAAAAGCCGCCCGTTA
>CADCQA010000241.1 GCA_902803415.1 uncultured Spirochaetaceae bacterium
ACCATAACAATTACGTGTACCGCAAGCAACGAGGATGCCGTGGTGTCAAGCGTAGACGCAACGGACGCGGTAATAAAGATATTCCGCTTGACCGTCCCTGTGTTCAAGATAGAGGTGACACCGCCGGCAGGAATCACAAGCGAAACGTCCGGCACCGGGGCGTCCGCCACAACGACATACCTGTTCCGCACTTCCGACGTGACCGACACGGGCAAGAAATTCAAGCTGGAGGCAGTGCCCGTGAATGACACGGACTCCTTCCCTGAAGGAACGAAGTTCGCCTGGAAGTTCTCCACCGCACCGGACTTCACCACGCCGCCTTCAGGCAATAGCGGCGACGACAAAATCCGCAACGAGACAGCGTATGCGATATGCAACAACGAGAACCCTGATACATCGGGTGCCTCATATATGATAGAGTGCAAGCCCGTGCTGGACGGAGCGGCTCTTCCACCCACCAACGCGACCACATCGATACCCATGAAGATGGTTCTGACTGTAGGAGATGTGTCCACTGTCCTTGCAGACGCGACTATGCGGACAACTTTTGGAATTACGGGCTCGGGCACCCAGGCGGATCCCTATGTATTGCCTTCCTTATATAACATAACCTCTGGTGCAATGATTAGCCTCAAAAGAAAACTGACAAATGGCTTCGACTCTAATACGTACATTGACCTGAGCAATACTGTGCTGCCGGACACGTTTACAAACCTGCAGGGTGCATTCAAAGGTTGTACTTATCTGGTTAAGCCTCCCGTCATTCCAGAGGGCGTGACGAACATGACTGAGTGCTTCAGTGGATGCACTAGTTTGGCAAGTGCTCCAGTTATCCCCGATGGCGTGACAAGTATGAAAAAATGTTTTTATGGGTGTACAGGCTTGAGTGGCAACGTCATCATCAAGACGACAAGTGTTCCCGCTGTTACCAACCCTGATGACACTGCCTGCCCTTGGTACATGACGTTTGCAGCAAATGGAACAGGCGACACCCTTCCGGGCATAACCGTATATGTCGCAAGCGATGCGGTAAAGAATGATATCCAAATTTCTAGAGGAAACACCGGCCTTGCTGCTTCTGGCCGGATACTTTTCAAGGGGACTGATTTCTCCGACTGGCCGTAATCCGTTCCTTGAGCCCGCGGTGGTGCCTCTGGGTGCTGTTGCCCCCCCAGGGGCACCGGAGCGTATTTTTGTTGCTTGGTATCCCCAATGCTGTGGCAGCCGCCGTGTTCCGGCAGCCCCCTGCATGGGGGGGGCGCACATGCAGGGGGAACTGCAAAGAGTTTCAGCCCTGTGCCGCCAGCTGCTCCACCTCCGCAAGGCTCAGCCCTGTTATTTCGGCTATATCAGCCACAGGGTAATGCTTTGCAATCATGTTGCGTGCAGCTTCGCGAATGCCTTCCGACCTGACGAGCCTGAACGTAAGCAGCTTTGATACGTCCAAGGTTACGACTATGGAGTCTATGTTCTACGGCTGCAGGACTCTGACGACTCTGAACCTAAAGAGCTTTGACACGTCCAAGGTTACGACTATGGAGGATATGTTCTCTTACAATACAGGTCTGACAACTATCTATGTATCCGACAAGTTTGTGACGACTGCTGAAAACAGTGGTGGATCTATGTTCAGTAGCTGTGTAAACCTCAAAGGTGGCGGTTCGCCGCAAACCGCGTATGACAGCTCTCATAGAAACAAGGAATATGCCCGCATCGACGGCGGCTCTACTTCCGCCACCCCCGGCTACTTTACCGCCGCGCCGTAAGCCCGGAGGCATCGTAATCCCGCGCACAGGGGCAGCGCAATGCTGTGCCAAAGCTGCACGGGGTTGGCAGCCGCCGTGGGGGTGGGAACAACCATAAAAAATGCGCGGAAGCGGTCAAGCGGCTTCCGCCCCTTGACCTGCCGGAATCGCTGCGCAATTCCGGCAGCCCCCTGCATGGGGGTAGCAGCTGCCGTGTGCGGGGTGCATATGCACGGGAGGTAACATCCGCGGTCAAGCGGCATGCGCCGCTTGACCTGCCGGAATCGCTGCGCAATTCCGGCGAGTCCAATACTCCATGCACAATGTATTAAACCGTTGCCGGGGCAGCTTCCAGCGCCCGTATATCCTCAACGGAAAGCCCGGTGTACAGGACAATTTTTTCCAGCGGCAAGCCGTCTGCCAGCATGTTGCGGGCATCCTCCTGCTTGCCAATAAATATGCCGGAACGTTCGCCTTCTTCCCTGCCATCGAGGTACGCGTCCCGTCGGCGGTTACGGTCGTACTGTTCCTGGTCAAATTCGGTAAGGCTCATGTTTATCACCTCCATCTTTTGCTGCTTAAAGTATCCTTCAAGCAGATTTTCCGCTATGGCGTAGTCCAGCGCCTCTTCAACAGCGTTGGCAGCTGGCATTTTTGCCTTCAAATTCTGCTTGACCCGATTCACGTAGCTGCAATAAGCATACAGCGCTTTGCACTTTTTTTGAAGTGTTTTGCGTTCGCAAAGCGAACGCATCGAGTTTGTGTATAGCACAAACTCATTGGCTTCCCGCAAGGGAAGCCGCATTGTATAAATCCAACAGCCACCGCTTGCTTTCTTCGGTATTGCGGCCGAAAATCGCTTTGAACAGCCGGTCCTTGTACTCCCGCTTTGGCTTGGGCGGGTTCAGGCTGGCGGTTTCCAGTTCCGCTGAGCCGGAATTCCCCTGCGTCTTGCGGGGGGCGGCAAGTTGTTCGTTCTCATCGTTCATTTATTCAAACTCCTTCCCCTCTATACTTGCCGGGATTATGCATTTTTCGCAGAATTTGCAGAAAAAATTTGCAAAAAACGGAAGATTTTCAGGAAAGGGGACATCTGGCGGGCTGCCCCGTGGAAACCTGTTTTTTTTGTCTGTTTCAAAACCGATTTCCCTGGTTTTGCAGTCCCCTGATAGACTTTATGCGAAAATAGCAGTATATTTGAATAAACGGTAATTCTTTTTGGAGGATAGTGTTCTTATGATTAAGACAGTGAAAGATGTTGACCTGAAGGGAAAGCGCATCATCATGCGCGTTGATTTCAATGTGCCGATGAAGGACGGCGTGGTGCAGGATGATACCCGCATCATGGCAGCGCTCCCGACCATCAAATACATCCTTGAGCAGAGCCCGCGCAGCCTGGTGCTCATGAGCCACCTTGGCGACCCGAACAAGGACGTGAAGAAGGCACAGGAAAAGGCAGAGAAGGCCGGAAAACCCTTCACCGATGCAGATAAAGAGAAATTCATCAACGGCAAGAACCGCATGAAGCCGGTTGTGGAGTACTTCTCCCAGAAGCTCGGCAAGCCGGTTACCTTCCTGCCCGATGCACTCGGCCAGAAGGCTGCAATTGACGCGCTGCCGGAAGGCGCCGTTGCCATGCTTGAGAACGTCCGCTTCCACAAGGAAGAGACCTCTAAGGTTGATGCTGACCGCGAAAAGATGGCACAGGAGCTTGCTACTTACGGCGACATCTTTGTGAATGACGCGTTTGGTACCGCTCACCGCGACCAGGCTTCTACCGCTACCATTGCAAAGTTTATGAAGGCTCAGCCGGTCGGCGGCTTCCTCATGGAGAAGGAAGTGAAGTACCTTGACCCGATGCTGCACAACCCGCCCAAGCCGCAGGTTGCAATCATCGGCGGTGCAAAGGTTTCTTCAAAGATTGCAGTTCTTGAAAGCCTGCTCCGCAATGCCTCTGCGCTCGTTATCGGCGGCGGCATGGCATATACCTTCCTGAAGGCTCAGGGACACAAGGTTGGCAAGTCCCTCGTTGAGGACGATTTTATCGACACCGCAAAGAAGCTCCTTGCCGACGCTGCTGCAAACAACGTGCAGATTCTGCTGCCGGTTGACCATGTGGGCGCCGCCGAGTTCAGCCCGGATGCAGCTCCTGCTGCCGTTGACGGCGTGGACATCCCCGACAACCTGATGGCTATGGACGTTGGCCCCAAGACCGTTGCAGAATACAAGAAAGTCATTTCTTCTGCAAAGTCCGTCGTGTGGAACGGTCCGGTTGGTGTGTTTGAGTTCGATGCCTTTGCAAAGGGCACTGAGGCTGTTGCAAAGCTGGTTGCCGAGGCTACCGGCAACGGCGCAATGACTGTTGTGGGCGGCGGCGATTCTGTGGCTGCGGTGAACAAGTTCCACCTTGCCGACAAGATGACCCACGTTTCAACGGGCGGCGGCGCTTCCCTTGAATTCCTTGAAGGCAAGACCCTGCCGGGCATTGCCATTCTTGCAACAAAATAAGCAGGATTGACTGCAGTCAGCCCTGGTACATTGCCCCGGGAGGAACCTCTATGGTTTCCTCCCGGGGCTTGCATTTTTTCAGGCTGAAGCCTTGCAAAAATGCGAATTCCTAAGGTTGCTGTTCGGAAAACTGAAGTTTCCGAACAGCTCTATTGTGCCGGGGCTGTTTTTTCTCCCGGGCCTTGCAAAATGCGTCCGGTGTGCGTATGCTGAGGTATCATGAATTTTAATCCGGATGAAAAAGAAATCGCTTTTGTAAATGAGGCGCTGGCAGCGTACAATGACGGAAAGGTGGGGCCTGATAATCACCGGCTTCTGAACATTGTGGAATACGATGATGCAGGAAACGTGATTGCCGGTATACTTGGCGGAACCTACTGGGGCTGGATGCATGTTGATATTCTGTGGGTTGATGAAAAGCACCGCAGGGGCGGCATAGGTACAAAGCTGCTGTCTGCCGCGGAAGACGAAGCCCGCCGTCGCGGCTGCCACGCAGTCCATGTGGACACGATGTCATGGCAGGCACCGGAATTCTACAAAAAGCTCGGCTATACAATCATCAGCGAACTGAAAGATATTCCCCAGGGACATACGAAATACCATCTTATAAAGAATTTGTAACGGCGGGGAACTGTGTGCGCGGCAGCAGTCCCTTGCACACTGCCGGCGATGCCGCCTGTGTCGGCGGCATTAATAATGCCGGCGTCATTAATAATGCCGGCGGCAGTTTTAATGACGGTGCGGCTTTGTTACCTTGTAGAACTTGGGGGCGCGGTGGCTCAGGTACCAGCCGCCGTCGTAGAAGCCGTTATCGTCCGCCGTGGGGCTGACAAAGAGCACCTTGAGCGTGCTGTCCGTGCGGTAGGTAAAGGTATTTGAAACCCATTCCTTGCCGTTGGCGGCGGGGGAAAGCTGCTGTTCATCTGCCGGGGTGTACACGGTAATGGTGTAGCGCCCCTGCTTCCTAAAGCCGATGTGTGCCGCTATGCCGCCTTCCAGGTAGTAGCGACCCGCGTACGGGTGCAGGTCTTTCGGCGGCCGGTCGGCGGGGTCGGTTACCCATGCGTAGGATGCCCGCGTTTCCTCTGCTGTTACGTCGTTCCCGCTTTCGTCCGTGATGCGTATGTAGCAGCGGACGGTGTTTATGGCGCTGGAGTTTTCCGGGCGGTATATAATCAGCGCCTGTGCAAGCCCTGTGCAGAGCAGCAGGGGCAGGAGCGCAAACAGTTTTTTCATGGTGTTCCTCCGGCGGTCAGCCCGCCTTCTTTGATTTTCGGCAGAAAGCCCGGCCGGGCACATTGCACATCAGCATATTTTTCAGTATTATAAAGGAAATACATGCTACAGGAGATGCATATACTATGGCAAGAACACATTATATCGCCGGAAACTGGAAGATGAACACGAGCAAGGCCGAGGCCGTTAAGCTCGCTTCAGACCTTGTCGCCGCCCTCAAGGGAAAGACGAACAAATACATGATTGGCGTTCCTTTCGTGTACCTTGATGCCGTTGCACAGGTGGTGAAGGGCAGCAATATCCTTCTTGGTGCACAGGATGTTGCAGCAACCGCTAACGGTGCACACACCGGTGAAGTGTCTACAGAGATGCTGAAAGACATCGGCGTGCAGTCTGTAATTCTCGGT
>CADCQA010000242.1 GCA_902803415.1 uncultured Spirochaetaceae bacterium
AGAGGAAGAAAAGAAGCAGCACGACCTTGAGGAATTCCAGGGCATCGAAGGCATGGATGCGGCGCTTGCGCTGCAGAACTGCGGTTCACCGGAAACGCTCCGAGAGGCGCTCCGCGAGTACCGCGACAATATTGAGCAGAAGGCAAACCTGCTGGAGCAGTACCTTTCCGACGGTGCCTGCGAGGAATACACGGTGCTTGTGCATTCCATCAAAAGTTCTTCCCGGCTTATCGGAGCGGCGGATCTGGCGCGGCAGGCAGCATACCTGGAGCAGTGCGGCGATGAGAAGAAGATGGACGAGCTTGCTGCCAGGACGCCGGAGCTGCTTTCGCTGTACCGCAGCTACATCGACAAGCTTGCCCTTTTTGCGGACCGCCAGAGTGCCCAGAAGCCGCTCATCGGCGACAAGCAGTTCCAGAGCGCCATGGATGCAATCAGGGAGTATGCGTCGGCATTCGACTTCAATTCCGCGGATAAAATTATCGAAATGCTCGATAAATATACGATTCCAGAGAAGGAACAGAAGAAATATGCCGATGTAAAAAGAAAGGTCCGCGCCGGTGATAGCGGTGCATTGGTCCATATGCTTGAAATGTGAGGTTGATTGATGGAGCGGCGTATATTGTTCATAGGGGAAACATCTGAAAGCTTTCTTGTCGTTGCGATGGAAAAGACGCTTTCTGATGCAGGTTTTGAAGTTGTGTTCAGCCATCCGTCCGCTCATGAGATTGCAACCGTGGATAACCTTCCGGACATCATGATTGTCTACATTGAAGGTGACGAGAACAAGTTCAACATGATGTATCCCTTCCTGCAGAAGCTGCTGACGGAAGAAGGCAAGAACCGCTACCTTTACCTGATAGGCAATCAGGTTGAAATTCAGGCGGCATACAAGATTATCCCCCACATGCTCGTGTCCGGTGCCTTCAAGCGTCCTGTCAACTCTGCTGACCTCATTTCTCAGCTGAACATCATCTGCTCCGACCACGCCTACGATGAGACCGAAAGCGGCCTGAACAACATCGACGAAAAACCGAACAAGAAATCCATCCTGCTGGTTGACGATGACAGCGTGCTGCTGCGTTCCATGCAGACCTGGCTGTCCATTTCGTATAACGTGTTCATCGCCAGTTCCGGCACCAACACCATTTCCTTCCTGCGGCAGCGGAAAGTTGACCTGATTCTTCTGGACTACGCTATGCCGGGGCTTTCCGGGCTGGAAGTCTTCCAGATTCTGAAGAGCGACCCGGAAACCGCGGACATTCCGGTGATTTTCCTGACGGCAAAGGACGATAAGGACACGGTGATGAAGGTGCTTTCGGTAAAGCCTGCAAACTACCTGCTGAAGCCCATTCCCCCGACCATCCTCCGGCAGACCGTGGGCGAATTCTTTAAGGCACAGGACGACCGCCAGAAGCTGGAGAAAAAAGTTGCTTCCTGGAAGATTGATGACGATGCTCCCCTTGCTTCCCCGGAATCCCTTGCAGACGCCGGTGTTTTTGGAGATACGCCCGCCGGCGGAGACTCCGGGAAAATGGGCGGTACATACGGCGGTTTCTAAGCCCGGCCCCTTTGCAAAGGAACGCTTCTCTTGGAAGAAATGCAGCCGGCGCAGTTTACCGAGCGCCTGGAGGATGTGCTTGTCCGTAGAAAAATTGCCTCGTACCGCAGCGTGCGCAACCTGCTCCGCCGCCATGAGCTGATGGTGAACGGCGTCCGGGCTGTGTCAAAGGCGCTCCCGGTGCGCGCCGGGCGTGATGAAATTGCCCTTGACGGCCGGACGCTGGAAATTCCCCCCGACATTTACCTGATGATGAACAAACCCGGCGGCTACGAGTGCTCCCACGGGGAATGCCGCTACAAAAGCATATTTTCCCTGCTGCCGCCGGAACTGCTGCACCCCGAATACCTTGGCGTACTGCACACGGTGGGCCGGCTTGACGTGGACACGGAGGGCCTGCTTGTGTTCACGACAAACGGAACGTTTTCCCGCGCACTGGCGCTGCCCGATTCCCATGTAGAAAAGACGTACCGCGTGCGCCTGCGCGACCCTGTGCCCGCGCCCCTGCAGGCAGCCTATACGGCATCCTGTGCCGCGGGCGTGCATATTGCTGCCGAACGCGGCGCGCCTGCCGCAGATACCCGCCCCTCCGTCCTGCGCTGGCTTAGCGCGGACTGCTGCGAGCTTACCGTCACCGAGGGCAAGTACCATGAAGTGAAGCGGATTTTTGCCGCGCTCGGCAATGCGGTTGTTCACCTTGCACGGCTGTCGCTCGGCGGGCTTTCGCTGGACGAGTCGCTGCTGCCCGGTGCCGTCCGCCCCCTCCGCGACGACGAGCTCTGCCTGCTTTCCGCCGCCGCAAGGACTTCCTCAAAACTGAGCGGAAACACTGTTGCCGGACAGGCCTAGTATCAGCATGACACGGCTGCCCGTTTGTGCTATAATGGCTGCATGAAGCAGGCAAAAGACATCGAACGGCTGGACAAAGTCCTTGCCAACAATGGGTTCGGCACCCGCAAGGATGTGCGGCGGCTTGTCCGCAGCGGGGCTGTGACCGTGAACGGCGAGGTGCAGCTTGATTTTGATTCCCACGTGAATATACAGTGCGACGTGATTGCCGTTGACGGGGAGACTGTTGCCGTGCGGCGGCATGTCTACCTGATGATGAACAAGGCGGCAGGCACCGTGTGCTCGCTTAAGGGCGGGGCGCATGACACCGTGTATGACCAGCTTCCTGCTGCATACCGCGGAAAATTTCTGGGCGGGGAAATCAGCGCCGTGGGGCGGCTTGACGTGGATACGGAAGGGCTGCTCATCCTGACAACAGACGGTGTCCTGAATCACCAGCTGACTTCTCCGCGGCAGCGTGTCGCAAAGGTTTACCGCGTGCAGCTGCGCGACGGGGTGGACGAAGCGGGACGCAGCCGCTATGCCGGGCAGCTTGCCGCCGGAATGCACATTCCCCCGGAGGGCGATGCCCCGGAAGCCGACTGCCTGCCTGCTGAACTGGCGTGGGGCGGGGATGACCGTTCCTGCGAACTTACGGTTTATGAAGGCAAATACCATGAAGTGAAGCGCCTGTTTGCCGCGCTTGGCAACGAAGTCGTGCACCTGAAGCGCATTGCCGTCGGCACACTCAGCCTGGATGCGTCCCTTGTACCGGGGGAATGCCGCGAGCTGACAGAAGCGGAAACCGCACAGCTGAGGGCGGCAGGGGAGAACAGCGCAGCTGCAAAGGAGCAGAAAGATGACAGACATTGAAATAGCACAGTCGACCGCCATGGAGCCGGTCGCGGACGTGGCACGCAGCATTGGGCTGGCCGCGGAAGATCTTGAACTGTACGGTCAGTACAAGGCAAAAATTTCCATGCAGAAGCTTCGTGCCCTGCAGGCACAGGCTGCCGACCCCGCAAAGCGCGGAAAGCTTGTCCTGGTAACGGCCATGACGCCTACCGCAGCAGGGGAGGGCAAGTCCACGGTGACGATAGCGCTCGGCGATGCATTGCGCCGCATCGGCAAAAAGGCGGTCATCGCGCTCCGCGAACCCTCGCTCGGTCCCTGTTTCGGGATGAAGGGCGGTGCCTGCGGCGGCGGGTGGGCGCAGGTGGTACCGATGGAAGACATCAACCTGCACTTTACCGGCGACATCCACGCCATTACTGCTGCAAATAACCTGATGGCGGCGCTCATAGACAATCACCTGCAGCAGGGCAATGCGCTTGGCATTGACCCGCGTACCGTTACGTGGAAGCGCTGCGTTGACCTGAACGACCGCGCGCTCCGCAACGTCATCGTGGGGCTGGGAACCCGTGTGGACGGCGTTCCGCGCGAAAGCCATTTCCAG
Organism: uncultured Spirochaetaceae bacterium; assembly: GCA_902803415.1. Lineage (GTDB taxonomy): Bacteria > Spirochaetota > Spirochaetia > Treponematales > Treponemataceae > Treponema_D. Next base: position 3,846 of record CADCQA010000242.1, read on the forward strand.
ATTTCCGTTGCAAGCGAAATCATGGCAGTTGTCTGTCTTTCCCGGAGTATTTCCGAGCTGAAGGAGCGGATCGGCAGAATCACCATTGCGCAGACCTACGGAAAGCGCCCCGTAACATTCGGGGAACTGGGCTGCACGGGTGCCGTCGCTGCCCTGCTCAAGGACGCCGTCCGCCCGAACCTGGTGCAGACGCTGGAGCACAATCCTGCGTTTATCCACGGCGGGCCGTTTGCAAACATTGCGCACGGCTGCAACTCCATCAATGCCACGCTCTGTGCCCTTGCCACGGGCGACTACGCCGTTACGGAAGCAGGTTTTGCCGCTGACCTTGGTGCAGAGAAATTCATGGATATCAAGTGCCGCATGAACGGCATTGCGCCGTCCGCCGCAGTCATCGTTGTAACCGCGCGCGCCATAAAGATGCACGGCGGCGTCTTACGGCAGGATCTTGCCGCGGAAAACCTTGCGGCGCTGGAAAAAGGCTTTGCCAACGTGCGCGCCCACATTGCCAACATGAAAAAATTCGGCGTGCCGGTTGCCGTCGCCGTGAACCGTTTTGCCACCGACACCGAAGCGGAACTTTCGCTTGTGCAGCGGCTTGCTGCTGACTGCGGCTGCCCCGCCGTGCTCTGTGACGGCTGGGCAAAGGGCGGCGAGGGCGCTGTTACCCTTGCGGAGACTGTCGTGGAACTCTGCGGCAGGGATTCGTCCTTTAAGAATATCTACCCGCTCGAGATGCCGCTGGAAAAGAAAATCGAGACGCTTGCCGTGGAAATCTACCACGCAGCCCGCGTGGAATTCGAGGGAAAAGCGCTTTCCAAGCTCCGCCAGTACGAAGCAGACGGCTATGGTGCGCTGCCCGTCTGTGTGGCAAAGACGCAGAATTCCATCAGCCACGACAAGAACCTGCTCGGTGCGCCGGAAGGCTATGTGTTCCCCGTGCGCGACGTGCAGCTGTACAGCGGTGCAGGTTTTGTCGTCGTCTTTGCCGGTGACATCATGGACATGCCGGGGCTGCCCAAGGCGCCTGCTGCCCTCAACATTGATGTTGATGATGACGGCGTGATTACCGGGCTGTTCTGAGTTTGGCATAAAAACGCTCTTGCTAAAAACTTTCAATAGTGATAAAGTTTATTAAATAGAGGTAAAGCAGATGGGAAAAAATCTTGATTGGGCGAACTTGCCCTTTGGCTATCTGGAAACAGACAAGAGTTTTGTGGCGAATTACAAAAACGGCGCATGGGATGCCGGCACGCTCACTGCTGACCATGAGGTCAGAATTTCCGAGTGTGCAGGCGTACTGCAGTATTCTCAGTCATGCTTTGAAGGTCTCAAGGCGTACCGCACAAAGGACGGACGCGTCGTCACCTTCCGCCCGGATCTGAATGCTGAGCGCATGGAGTCTTCCTGCCTCCGCCTGGAAATGCCGGTGTTCCCCAAGGAGCGCTTCATTCAGGCGGTGCTTGATGTGGTGAAGGCGAACCTTGATTATGTGCCGCCCTACGGTTCCGGCGCAACGCTCTACATCCGCCCCTATATGTTCGGCTCAAATGCCGTCATCGGCGTAAAGCCTGCGGATGAATACCAGTTCCGCATTCTGGTGACGCCGGTCGGCCCCTACTTCAAGGGCGGCGTAAAGCCGATAACCGTCCGCATTTCTGACCTTGACCGTGCCGCGCCGCACGGAACGGGCGACATCAAGGCCGGCCTGAACTACGCGATGAGCCTCCACAACATTATGGATGCACACCGGCAGGGCTTTGCCGAGAATATGTACCTTGACCCGGCATCTCATACATATATAGAAGAGACCGGCGGTGCAAACATCCTTTTCGTCACCAAGGACGGCAAGCTTGTTACACCCAAGTCAGACAGCATACTTCCGTCAATTACGCGCCGTTCCCTCGTGCAGGTGGCAAAGGACTACCTGCACATCGATGTGGAAGAGCGCAAGATTCACAAGGATGAGCTGAAGGATTTTGTTGAATGCGGTCTTTGCGGCACTGCTGCCGTCATTTCGCCCATCGGCAAGATTGTCGATCACGGTACGGACATCAACCTGCCGTCCGGCATGGAAGCAATTGGTCCTGTCCTTGGCAAGCTGCGTGAAACGCTCACCGGCATCCAGATGGGTACCGAGAAAGCCCCCGACGGCTGGATCTACCAGATTGCATAAACATGCATGATGCCGCAGGGTGTCGTCCTGTTTTTGGGCTTCCCTGCGGCTTTTTTGTATACGTAAGCCGGCTGCACAAGAAAGCCTTTGCAGCCGGCTCATTTTTACACCGCGATGAGGAACTGTTTATGGAAGAAGTAACATATAAGACGCAGGGTACCTGCGCAAAGGCAATACATTTTACCCGCACTGATGACGGGAAGATTACCGGCATCAGTTTTGACGGCGGCTGCAACGGCAACCTTAAGGCAATCAGCAAACTGTGCGACGGCATGACTGCCGAAGAAATTTCCGGCAAGCTGAGGGGCAACACCTGCGGTGCAAAGTCCACCTCCTGCGCAGACCAGCTTGCGCGCGCCGTCATGCAGCAGTAAGTGTTTTTCGGCCGCGCCCCGGTTGCTGGCAGCCTGACTCAGATGCTGCGAATGGCGCGGCGGGATTCCTTTATGCCGGAAAGCCGCTTTTTTGCCTGCAGGCGGCGTTCCCGCGATGCCTTTGTGGGCTTTGTTTTCTTGCGCCGGGGTGCAATGTATGCCGCCTGCACAATCCGGCTTTCCATGCGGGCAAGCACAATGCGGCGGTTGCTTTCCTGCGAACGCTCGTCATCCGCATCCAGCACCAGCTCCCCCGCCGCGTTTATGCAGTTGTCCAGCCTGCGCCGGACTGCTGCAAGTTCCGCCTCGGAAAGCCCCGCAATGGCACTGAAAGCGAGCGCCGCGTGGACTTTTGTGTTTACCTTGTTGACGTTCTGCCCGCCCTTGCCGCCGCTGCGTGCAAAACTGAGCTGTGTTTTTTCCTGCACGGCGCGGTGCAGCGCTTCCCTGTCCATGCCCTACTTTGTTACGTTGAACTTAAAGAAGAGCACGTCGCCGTCCTGCACCTCGTAGTCTTTGCCTTCCTGGCGGTATTTTCCGGCTTCCTTTATCTTTGCTTCCGTACCGTACTGGCGCAGGTCATCAACCGTATAGGCTTCTGCCTTGATAAAGCCCTTTTCAAAATCCGTGTGGATGACGCCCGCAGCCTGCGGTGCCTTGTCCCCGGCATGGATTGTCCATGCACGGCATTCGTCCGGGCCGCCGGTAAAGAATGTCCGCAGGCCCATCAGGTGATAGACACGGTGTGCAAGCACGGAAAGTCCGCTTTCCTTGAGCCCCACGCTGTCCATGAATTCCTTGCGGTCGGCCGGGTCGGTGATTTCCGAAAGATCTGACTCGAACTTGCCGCAGATGACGATAACCTCTGAGTGCTCTTCGTCGGCGATTTTCTTTACGGCCTCTACATACGCGTTGGTGCCGGCAGCAATGGTGTCCTCGTCAATATTGCAGACAAAAACCTGCGGCTTAATGGTCAGCAGGTGCAGGTCGTAAATAGCAGCCTTTTCGTCGTCGCTCAGCTCTACCATGCGTGCGCACTTGCCGTCCTGCAGCACGGGCTTGATTTTTTCCACGGCGCTTGTGTAGAAGGCATACTTCTTTTCCTCTTCCTTGCCCATCGCGCGGATTGCCTTGGTCACTTTTTCCTGCCGCTTGTTGATGGTGTCAAGGTCTGCCTGCGCCAGCTCGTAATTGATGGTCAGGATGTCGCTTTCCGGGTCGATGGGAGCTTCTGTCTTTGCGTCGTCGCGAACGTGCTGGATATCCGGGTTGTCAAAGCAGCGCACCACATGTGCGATAACGGTCGTTTCGCGGATGTTCGCAAGGAACTGGTTTCCCAGCCCTTCGCCCTTGCTTGCGCCCTTGATAAGGCCGGCAATGTCCACAAAGTCAACGCTTGCGGGTATCTTCTTCTTGGGCTGGAACACGTCCGCCATAAAGTCAAGCCGTTCATCCGGCAGGTCAACCACGCCCACATTCGGGTCAATCGTGCAGAACGGATAATTTTCCGCGGCGGCCGGGGCCTTGGTGAGCGCGCTGAAGATAGTTGATTTGCCGACGTTCGGCAGTCCTACAATACCACAAGTCAGTTTCATATATACATCCTGTGCAAAAAAGTCGTAAAGGTGCGCGGACCGTCCGGCGGACCGCCCGTGCAGCACCATACTGGACCTGTTCGGGAACTACGTTTCCGCTCAGGTCGGCGAGTTTAAAATCGCTCAAACAGCGCGATTTTAAACATCGCATTCTAGTGTAACCTGTTCTGAAACTGAAGTTTCCG
>CADCQA010000243.1 GCA_902803415.1 uncultured Spirochaetaceae bacterium
AGAGAATCATGCATGTCAAGTACTTCCACGCAACACTATAAAGCGGAACGGCAAAAAACGCAAGAGTATACAACACGGTATCATTTTACGGTAAACGACGAAACGCTTTCTTCGCCCGCGCATTCCACGGCAATCGTGTGCGTTCCGCGGGCAAGGGGCAGGTTCCAGCTGAGCACGCCGGATGCGGTGCCCACCAATTCGCCGTCCGCGTAGAGCGACGCGCTTTCTGACGCACCGCCCACCGCCTGCACCTGCAGCATCTGCACCGAAGCAGGCAGCGTTGGGTCGTAGATAAAGACCGCACCGTTCCGCGGGTAGACTATCTGGAGCCGGGCGGAATTCCCCGCGATGGAACCTGCAAAGTTGCGCGAGTGCGCCCAGTGCTGGTATTCCGACGGGTACTGCACCTGCACCAGCCCGCCCTGCAGGGAATGCCAGGTGCAGCTGTCCCGTGCGGCGCGCACGTATTCCTCTGCCGTGGCGGGGCATGCCGGCCCTGCCGCCAGTCCGGAAAGGGCGCACACCCGTTCCTTGCGGTAGTCTTCCGGCTGCAAAAAATCGTCGGCGCCGTAGCGTTTTGTCAGCTCATCAAGCAGCGCGCGCACAATTTCTGCCGGTATGCTGCTGCCTGTTTTGCCCACGACGGTTTGCCCCTCAAAGTTTCCCATCCATACGCCAACGGTTACCCGGCTTGTTGCGCCCAGTGCAATGATGTTCTGGAACTGGTTCGAGGTTCCGGTCTTGAATATGGCGGGGTACGGTGTATCGAACACGCGTGCGTGCCCAAAGCCCAGCTCGCGTGCATTTTTGTCGCTCAGGATGTCGCACAGAACGCGCGCGGTGTCTGCCTGGTAGACCCTGCTGCCGCCGCCGCTTCCGCCGGGTTTGCCAGAGGCTTTAAGGATGGTGTTCTTGTGCAGCACCCCGTCGTTGGGGAACACAGAAAATGCCCGCGCCATCTCGTACAGGGAAACGTCCGCCCCGCCAAGGGCGAGCGAAAGCCCCAGCGAATCTTTCTGTGCCGCAAGCGACGCAAAGCCCAGCGCCTGCAGGCAGGAAAGGTAGCTTTCCATGCCCAGCTCGTGCAGCAGGTAGACGGCGGGCACATTCAGGCTGGAGGCCAGCGCCACGCGGAAGCGGACGGGGCCGTTGTAGCAGTTGTTGAAATTCAGCGGCACGTACACGCCAAAGCTGCCAAAATCCTGGGGGATGTCCGGCAGGCTGTCCGCCGGGGAAAAGCCGTGCTCCAGCGCCAGTGCGTACAGGAAGGGCTTCATGGAGCTGCCCGGCTGATTCTGCACCAGCACGCCGTCTATCTGGCCCGAATGGGCGCTGTCGTCAAACGAAGCGTTCCCCGCCCAGACGAGGATTTCGCCCGTCAGGTTGTCCAGCGCAAGTGCCGCGCCGTTGTGGATGCGGGAATCCTTGAATTCCGATATTTTTTTCTGGATGTTTTTTTCTGTTTCCGTAACGAGCGCGCTGTCTATGGAAAGCGTCAGCGCGTCGGGCAGCCGCTTGCCCTGCGTCCGGTATTCGTCCTCCACATGGCGGATAAAGTGCGGGCACAGGTTTGGGTATACAAAAGTTTTTTCCGGCGCATACTGCACGGGACGGCGCGGGATAAGGGCAAGCCGCGCAATCTGCTCGTCCGTAAGCTTGTCTGGCGTTACGCCGTAGAATGCCCGCGCGGCACTGCCGATTCCTTCCACCTGAAAGCCAAAGGGAAGGTTGTTCAGGTACAGTTCAAGGATTTTGTGCTTGGAAAGCTTTGCTTCGATGCGGAATGCCCTGAGCATCTCGACGAATTTTGTGCGGACCGTTGCCCGGCCGGTGCGCGGGTAGATAAGGCGCACCAGCTGCATGGTGATGGTGGAGGCGCCGCTGACGGTGTGCCCCGCCCGCCTGTTCTGCATGAACGCCCGTACGATGGAAAAGAAATCCACGCCGGGATGCAGGTAAAAATTTTTGTCTTCCGCCGCAATAAAGGCTTTCCCGATGGCTTCGGGAATGTCTTTGAGCGGGTAGTATTCCCTGCGCAGCCCTTCCTCCAGCGGGCGCACCTGCAGCAGCACGCCGTTCCTGTCGTAGAAACGCGTGCTGTTTTCGCGCTGCATGAACTGCTTAAGCGCGGCGCAGGGCAGCAGCCACAGCAGGATGCGGAGGGCAAGCAGGGCAATGAGGGCGGCGGCGCAGCCTTTTACTATGCTGCCGCCCTTTCCAGTTAATTTCATTCGACGGTCCAGACCTTCCCGTTGCTGCGTCCGAAGATTTCGCTCTGGTACATGCATTCCGCCGTTGCAGACGGCGTGTTGTACGTACCCTTGCGGACGGCGCGGAACAGGAAGTCCACGTGCTGGAATCCGGTGGGGAAGTAATCCCAGAAGTACTGGACTTCAGCGTCGTAGATTCCCTGGTAGGAAAGTCCCCAGTTGTAGTCACGCCAGTAAGATTCCCATGAATCTTCCTCTTCTTCCTTGTCGCCGTCGGAGGCTTCCGGGACGCTGCCGGTTGTGACGAACGCTGCGTTCATTACTTCGCAGCCGGAAGGAATGGGCGCGCGCACTGCCACGTATTCGCGTGACTTTGTGGTGGAGATAAAGACTTTCTCGCGGTACACGTTGCCGGCCACCAGTTTGTCCGCCGTTACCACTTCGCCGGTCTTCACGTCAGTGATTTCGGTGAAGATACAGATGCCCTCGTCGCGGGCGGTCTGCTGGGCGGCGGGAATGGCGTACTTCATTGCTGCCGTGTAGAACAGCGTGCCGGTACCTTCCTTGCTGAATACAAGGTCAAGTTCCTTGCCGCGCGGCAGTGCAGACAGCGGTTTTCCCTTGAAGTCAAGCGTGGTTTCCACGGGTTCCGCCGCAACGCCCTTGAATGAGCCGTCAAGAATTTTCTTGCCGTCAAGCAGCGCTTCTGCCGTAAAGTTCAGGTCTTCAAGGTTATTGGACTGAATGTAGTCGTTCAGGGCGATGAGCACGCGGGATGTCGCCGCCGTTGACGTCCAGTAACCCTTTCCGGCGCGCTGCAGCTGCAGCAGCTCGTAGAC
>CADCQA010000244.1 GCA_902803415.1 uncultured Spirochaetaceae bacterium
CTTCTGTACATGGATTTGGTCAAGCAGATAGAAAAGGTGGGCGACCGCTGCTTTGCAATCGCAGGGCAGCTTTCCGTGGACGACTAGCGCCGGCCGGAAAGCAGTTTTTGCAGGAAAGTGCGCCGCGCCCCTTACAGTGCGGGGCGCGGTTCTGCTTACACGCGGATGTCCATCACGGTGATGTCATCGGGGATAAGCGTGCCGCCGATGTATTTGTCCACAGCCTCGCCTATCGTATTCCCCACCTGCTCGTCGGGAGTTTCATAAAGTTTCCTGAAAAATTCACACGCATTTTTTTCCTCAAAGCGGATGCCGTCGCTGTTCTGCATGTCGGTAAAGCCGTCGGAATACAGGTCCAGATGGATACCGCTGCGCATTTCCAGCAGCAGGTACGGATGCTCCTTGGGGCTGCCCGGCTTTGCCAGCTGATCCCCAATGGCGCCCATGCCAAAGGGCGGCAGCTTGGGCAGGATGGACGCACTCTTGACCGGTGCCGTGCTGCCCGGCTCGCGGTAGAAGAGGAACGTTGTCGTGTGCCCGCAGTTGAAGATGTGCATGCGGCGCTTCTTCATGTCCATGTAGCACAGAATGCTGGTGATAAAGTTCCCCGGCGGCACCACCGATGCAAGGTAGACATCCAGCAGCGACACAATCTGCACGGCCGAACGGGGTGCACAGGGCAGCTTTGCCAGCGCCTTGAAGAACGAAGAAACCGTCATGGTCAGCAGCGATGCCGCCACGTTCTTGCCGGACACATCGAAAACGCCCACAATGCTTTCGTCCTCACTTATCCGGTAGGCAAGGTAGGCATCCCCGCCGAGCATGTTCGCCATGCGGTTCCACACCGTTACCTTGTACGGCAGGGCGGCAAGTTCAGCCTCCGTGGGGAACTGCGCCGTCTGGATCACGCTTGCCTTCTGCAAGTCCTTTTCGCGGATGTCGGCAATGCGCGTCAGGAAATCATCCAGGCTTACCAGCCCCAGGAAGCTCCGGCCCACGAACACGGGGAAATACTCAATGCCGGTTGAGCGGTTGATGCGGGTCACTTCATTGATGGATTTCTCGATGAATTCGTTGGCATGGAAAATGCTGTCAACGCGCGTCGTGCATTCGCCCACGTTCCCCGATGTGAAACGTTTCCAGGCGGAACCTGTTGCTTTGTCCACCGTCTTGCGGTCGATGATACCTATAACATGGTCGTATTCTTCCACCGGAACGGCGTTCAGCGTGCTGTCGTTCTTAAAAAGGTCGAGCACCGCGTCCATGCTGCTTCTGGAACTGACCGGCTCCACGTATTTTGCGATGGAACCAATCTGCTTATAGGAATATGCTTCATTCAGATAGCCGGTCTCTTGTGCCGGAGCAGCTTCCGTTTCACCGGTAAAGAAGAGTGCATCCACTTCTTCGCTTTCAAATTCTTCTGATCCTTCCATAAAAAGACACTCCCTTCCCCGGAGACGGTAGGAATGAACCTGTTCTGAAATCTAATTGGCTCTCTCTCACTGCGGGGAAAAACATTTTTTCTACTAACAACAATTACTTCTAATTATAATACGTTTTTTTCATTCTGCAAGTTTTTTTTAATTTTTCTTCCAAAAAGGCACGGAGAAACAAAAAAACGCTCCCGAAACAGACGGGAGCGCTTTGCTTTAGGCCGAATTACGAAGCTCTACGCCGTAAAGCCGTCCAGACCGGCAAAATCCAGCGTGGCAAAGTAGTCTTCGACGGTTTCGCGGCGGCGGATCTGCATGACGGAGCCGTCCGGCCGCAAAAGCAGTTCCCCGGCACGGAGCTTGCCGTTGTAGTTAAAGCCCATTGCCCGCCCGTGAGCGCCCGCATCGTGGATGATGAGCAGGTCGCCCCGTTCAATCTGCGGAAGCTGCCGCTGTATCGCGAATTTGTCGCAGTTTTCGCAAAGACTGCCCGTCACGTCATAGGTGTGGTCGGCAGGGGCATTTTCCTTGCCGCTGACCGTTACTTCGTGGTAGGCACCGTACATGCCGGGGCGCATCAGGTCGGCCATGCTTGCATCGCAGCCGATGTATTCGCGGTAAATGTGCTTCTCGTGGATTGCCCTGGTAACAAGCCAGCCGTAGGGGCCGGTAATGGGGCGGCCGCATTCAAAGCAGATGGCAAGCGGGTCAAGGCCGGCCGGAACAATAAACTTGTCGTAGAGCACGCGGATTTTCTTTGCCACATAGGTAAGGTCAACCGGCTGCTGGCCCGGCCGGTAGGGGATTCCCACGCCGCCGCCCAGGTCAACAAATTCAATGCGGACCCCAAGCTTTTCTTTCAGTTCCAGCACCAGCTCAAAGATAATCCGGGCTGTATCCACGAAAAAGTCCGGGTTCAGCTCGTTCGAAGCGACCATCGTGTGAAGGCCAAAGTGCTGCACGCCCTCTTTCTGGCAGATGGCATAGGCTTCCAGAATCTGCTCGCGGGTCAGGCCGTATTTTGCTTCCTCCGGCTTGCCGATGATGGCATTGCCGCCTTCCTTGAGCGGGCCCGGATTGTAGCGGAAGCAGATGGTGTCCGGCAGACTGCCGCCGAGCGCCTCTTTCAGGCAGCTGATGTGCGTAATATCGTCAAGGTTGATGATATTGCCGTTCTTTGCGGCATAGCGGAATTCCTCCGCCGGGGTGTCGTTGCTGGTGAACATGACGCGCTGCCCGCTGATTTTTGATTTTTCGGAAAGAATCAGTTCCGGCAGGCTGGAGCAGTCCGCCCCGCAGCCTTCGCTTTCAAGGATGCGCAGGATGTAGGGATTGGGCAGAGCCTTTACCGCAAAATATTCGCGGAATTCAGGGAAAATGCTGAACGCTTTCTTAAAGCGGCGCATATTTTCACGGATTGCCTGTTCGTCGTACAGATAGAACGGCGTAGGATATTTCTGTGCCAGCGCAGACAGCTGGTCATGGTTAAGAGGAAAATTCTTGCTCATGGCTGTATTATTGCATTTTTATTGCACTGTAGCAAGTCCCAGTGCATAAATATACGGGCATCTCTAAAAACTCGCTGCTGCGACTTTTTAGAGATGCCCTGCGAGTTTAAGCCTTGTCTGCAAGTCTTAAACATCGCATTCTCAAAATCAGCCCCTTACGGGAATCAGCGGGCCTTCTTGCCCTGCTTGCTGAAGGTGCGCACACCCTCAATCACAAGGACAACAGCAAGCACTGCCATTGCTGCAGCAAAGCAGAGCTGGAACCAGTTGCCCCAGTGGAAGGCGCCCTTTGCACCCGCCGCCATTGCGGAAATCTTCTTGAAGACCGTCAGCACAAGCTGGCTGAGCGTTGCTGCAAGCATGAAAACCATCGGGATAATGAACATCTTGTTGTTCTTGCCCGCATCGCCAAGCCAAGCCGCAACAGCCATCAGTGCAATGCCGGCAAGCAGCTGGTTTGCAGCACCGAACAGGCCCCAGATCTGGGAAAGCGACAGGCCGCCGAGCACACAGCCGATGATCACCATGAGCGCAGTACCGGTAAGCGGATAGGCAAGCACCTTGCGGATGCCATGTGCATCCTTGTAGCTCTTCTGTCCGTCCTTCAGGAAAAGTTCGCCGAACATAAAGCGGCTCAGGCGGGTGCCGGTGTCCAGCGACGTAAGTGCAAAGACAGAAACGGCAAGCGTCAGCAGTGCATAAATTGTCTTGTAGACAGTTGAAGCCTCAACGCCGAACATGGTTGCAATGCCGGAAGCAAATGCTGCAGGCGGAGAACCGGCGAATTTGAGCAGCCCGGTTGCCGGATCCTTGCTCAGGAATTTAGAGGAAACCATACCGACGGCAATCAGAGAGATGATGCCGAGCGCGCTTTCGATGAGCATGGAACCGTAGCCGATTGCCTTTGCATTGCGCTCGTTGTCAAGCTGCTTGGATGTGGTGCCGGTTGCGATGAGCGAATGGAAGCCGGAACAAGCACCGCAGGCCACCGTGATAAAGAGCGCCGGGAACATGGAACCGATGGAAGTATTCCAGCCGGTAACAGCAGGCAGCTCAAATGTTGCGCTGCCGGTAATAGCGGAAAGTACAATACCGACGAGTGCAAGCGCCATCATGCCGTACAGCAGGAAGCTTGAAAGGTAGTCGCGCGGCTGCAGCAGAATCCACACCGGCACCAGCGATGCCACGGCAATGTAGATGCCGATGAACACAATCCATGAGGTACGGGTCATGGCAAAACCGAAGTTCAGGCCGATGACCACAGAAATCACAATGCCGGCAATGCCGATGATGGTGGCAGGCAGCGTCTTGAGTCCGCACTTGTTCGTCAGGATGCCGTAGACAATGGCAAGCACGATGAAGAGCAGGGAGACCATTGCCGTAGTCTGGTTGCCGGTGGGGTTCCGCACAATGCCGAAGGTAACCGCCGCATCAGCTGCGGTAAAGAAGGTTCCCGCAACAACGTTCACGAACGATGCGATAACCAGAATCAGCACCAGCAGGGCAAAAACGATGAAGAGCTTCTTTGAGCGCTTGCCCATTGAATCCTTGATGATTTCGCCGACGGACTTACCCTCGTGGCGGATAGAGGCAAAGAGAGAGCCGAAATCCTGCAGGCCGCCGAAGAAAATGCCGCCGAGCACGCACCAGAGGAAAACCGGTATCCAGCCGAACACAGCCGCCTGGATGGGGCCGTTGATGGGGCCTGCTCCGGCAATTGAAGAGAAGTGGTGCCCCATGAGCACCGCCGGTTTTGCGGAAACATAGTCCACGCCGTCTTTCATTGTGTCGGCGGGAGTCTTTTTCTGCGGGTCAATTCCCCACTGCTTTGCAAGCCATGAACCGTAGAACACGTAGCCGCAGAAGAGCAGGGCGATTGCAGCAATAATAATTCCTAATGCTGTCATTTTTTTATCCTCCTGGGAGATTTCAGGCGGCGGGAGCAGCACCCCCGTGCGCCGTTTATGCTGTTAGATTAAACCTGTTCGGAAACGCAGTTTCAGAACAGGTCTATTCTCTCTTCGATTAGGGGTGTATCCGGGGCTAGCCTTCCGCAGTCCGGGCGGGGGCTTCCCCCTGCCGCAGTGCAGCTTCTACCGTCCGGCGCAGCCCGCTCCCCATTCTGTTTGCCAGCACCTTCCCTGACGAAAGGTCGCAGACAAGCAGCCGGAAGTGGCTCCAGCCCCAGAAGCTCAGGCGGTATGATTTGTAGCGGGATAGCTTGCGGACGGCGCGTGCGGCATCATGCTGCACTGCGCCCGCGATGATGATGAGCGTTACGTCAGAGTTGCGGTGCCCCGGCTGCGGGTGTACGCGGGAAAGTCCCTCGTTCCACGCAGCTTCCTGCAGGAACTGGAGCCGCGGAAGGTCAAGCTCGTTTTCCTGTGCAAAGAAAACATATTCGTTGGAGTCAATGTCGGCAATCTTTGCGGCACGAACAAGATAGTACTGCTCGCCGTGGGCATGGAATTCCGCCTCCGCCACAAACGGCGGCAGCGCACCATCCTGCCTGACGGCATAGTATTCCCGGTACGAACGTAAAATTGCCTGCAAAGCCCCATTGCTTTCCATATTGTAAACGCACATCCTTTTTAGAAGTACTGAATGTGCTTAAATAATACTGCATTTTTACATTCGTGTAAAGCAGAAAAATGCATTTTCTCTGCTTTTTCAACAGTCTCACTGCAGCGGGCATAGTTTAGGGGCAGGAAGCCCCAAAATCTCATTCTCTTAGTCGCCCAGCGAGGCCAGTTCGTCCCAGCGGGCGTAAGCTGCGTCCAGCGCGGCAAGGAGCTTTGTGTATTCGGCACCGGCCGCCGCAGACTTTGCATAGTCTGAGTCAGCCATTGCGGCTTCCAGTTCCGGCTTGCGTTCTTCCAGCCGGGCAATTTCCGCTTCCACGGACTCGAACTCCTTCTGTTCCTTGAACGTCCGGCGGCGCGGCTTTTCCGAGGCAGCAGGTGCCCCGGCCGGAGCCTGCACGGCGGCAGCCTTCTTTGCAGCAGCCTTTTCCGCCGCCCCGGC
>CADCQA010000245.1 GCA_902803415.1 uncultured Spirochaetaceae bacterium
ATCGCATTTGTGCAGCTCCGGCTTACATCCCGGAAGGAGGTTGAACAATGAGACGGAACCGTAGCGACAGGCATGCTGCCGACCGCATGATTTTTGCGCTGCTGGTTGTTCTTGCAGCAGTGTTCCTTGTTCCCATCTTTCTGGTGGTGATGAATTCGTTCAAGTCGCGCCTGTATATTTCCAGCGCACCGTTCGCGCTTCCTTCAGCGGAAACCTACGTCGGTCTGGAAAATTACCTGAACGGACTGCGCACGTCTGGATTCTTTGTTTCGTTCATGCGCTCGCTGTTCATCAGCGTTGTGTCGGTCTCGCTCATCATCGTGTGTACGTCCATGACGGCGTGGTTCATCGTGCGCGTGAAGAACCGCTTTACGAAAGGCTTGTATTATTTGTTCACTTTCAGTATGATTGTGCCGTTCCAGATGGTTATGTACACCATGACCTTTGTCGTCAACAGGATGAACTTTGACAACGTGGTGGGCATCAACCTGGTGTACCTTGGCTTTGGTGCGGGGCTTGCGGTGTTCATGTTCTGCGGATTTGTAAAGGCGATTCCGCTTGATCTTGAGGAAGCTGCGGAGATAGACGGATGCAATCCCCTGCAGACTTTTTTCCTGGTGGTGTTTCCGGTGCTCAAGCCGACTGCCATCACGGTTGCAATCCTGAATGCCATGTGGATATGGAACGACTATCTGCTGCCCTACCTTGTGCTGGGAACCGACAACAAAACGATTCCTGTTGCCATTCAGATTGCAATGCAGGGCGCGTACGGTGCAACTGATTACGGCGGATTCATGGCCATGCTTGTGCTTGCAATTATCCCCATAATCATTTTCTACCTTGCTTCGCAGAAGTACATCATCAAGGGCGTCATCTCTGGGGCCGTGAAAGGATAAGGAAATGACAATAAAAGATATTGCCAGGGAATGCGGCTGCGGGCTGGGGACGGTTTCCCGGGTGCTGAACAACCACCCGGACGTGAGCGACCAGATGCGGGAACGCGTCCTTGCCGTCGTGCACAAATACGGTTTCGTCTCCAACCAGAGCGCAAAGCTGCTGCGTTCCCAGGACAATAAGACTATTGCCATTCTGATGAAAGGTACGTCAAGCATTCTGCTTAATTCGCTGGTGGAACGGATTCAGAAGCGCATGGAGCGCCTTCCGTACACGACGAATGTGGTGGTGCTTGATGAATACGACAACGAAGCAAAGCAGGCCTATCAGGTGTGCCAGCGGCACCGCCCGCTCGGTTTGATTTTTGCAGGCGGAAATCCGGACTTTTATAAGGAAGATTTTGCGAACATCCGCACGCCCTGCGTCATCATAACCAACCAGGCGAACGACGTGCAGAGCAGCAGCCTTTCGAGCGTGAGCACGGACGACATTGCCGCCGCGCAGTGCATGGCGGAACACCTTGTGGCAAACGGGCACCGCAATATCGGCATCATCGGGGGCGACCTTGCTTCTTCGGAACTGTCGCAGCGCCGCTACAAGGGATTTCTGTCCGTACTGCAGAAGCACGGCATTCCCTTTGACCCGGAGCGCCAGTATGCGGTGTCAAAGTATTCACTGGGGGACGGCGCCAATGCAGCACAGCAGCTGGTGTACGCAAACCCGGACATGAGCGCGATTTTTACGATGTCGGACGTAATGGCAATCGGTGCCATCCGCCGCCTGACAGACCTGGGGCGTTCCGTACCCGGCGACATCTCTGTTACCGGCTTTGACGGCCTGGACATTGCAAATTTCCTGTGCCCGCGCCTGACTACAATCCGCCAGCTGCTGGACGAACTTGCGGAGCGCGGGCTGGATGCCCTGCTGGACAACATTGAACGCGGCAAGCCCTGCAGCCACCAGCTTGTGCCCTTTGAATTCGTTGCGGGGGAAAGCGTCTGCAAAAGATCTTGAAAGTACCGGCGTTTCGCGTATAAAATGGAATGAATGAACAGGATTTCCACTTTCAGGAAGACAGGCTTTTTTTACACGTTTCTGACGGTCGTCATAAATGCCACGCTCAACATGGTCATGTCCGTGGTGCCGTCGCCCGCGATTGACGAGTACACCATACACAAGTGGGTGCAGTTCCTTGCTGACTCGCGGAGTGCTACCTGGCTGGCGGTGCTGATTCCCTACGCGGTGCCGCTTCTGTTCTGCTTCTGCTACACCCTGCGCGGCGGCACGGAGAAAAAGCTGCGCTGGCGGGCGATGTTCATGCCGGCTGCAATGGCGCTGGCAAGCCTCTGCGGCTGGTTCCTGAATTTTTCCTGCGTGGTTCCCTTTGCCCTGTACGCAAAGTACCTGCTGGGCATTTCCATCCGTCTCATCATTTTGACATCCCTTGTGGCCTCGCTGCTCATCGGCATCTCTTCGTTTACGATGGTGTACCTTGTGCTGGAAAGCCTGAACCAGAAATTCCTGCTGCCGGTTTTCTTCCCGGAAGGCAAGGTGTCTTCATTCCGCTCTCCGTTCCGGCCCACGTTCGGCGTGCTGCTTACGATGACGTTCATCATCTCGTCCCTGTGGCCGCTTACCTACGTGCTCTACGGTATGATTTCCCTGCTGGTGAACAACGGGCTGGAAATCCACAAGGGGCTGCTGGGCATTACGAGCATGCTGCTGCTGACCGCCGTTGCAGTTACCGTGCTGCTGTCCAAAAAAATTGTGCGCCCGCTTACGCTGCTGACGCAGGCTGCCGAGCGCATAAAAACGGGGGATTACAGCGGGCGGCTTGCCATTATTTCCAATGACGAGATGGGCACGCTTGTTGACACCTTCAACGATATGACGGCTTCGCTTGCAGAAAAGGAATTCATGCGCGATACCTTTGGGCGCGTGGTTGACCCCAGCGTGCGCGACTACCTGATGAAAGGCGGCATTGCCCTGCACGGGGAAAGCCGCGAAGTAACGGTGATGTTCTGCGACATTCGGAATTTTACGGCGATGAGCGAAAAGATGGCGGCAGAGGATGTGGTTTCCCTGCTGAACCGGTATTTTACGGTGCTGGGAAAGTGCATTGCCCGGCACAACGGCATCATCAACAAGTACATCGGCGACGCAATCATGGCGATGTTCGGGGTGCCGGTTGCAAGCAGCTGCCATGCGGCGGACGCATACCGTGCCGCGCTGGACATGCGGCAGGCGTTGGCGGCGCTGAATGCTGAGTTCCGCGCGGAGGGCAAGCCCGAACTGCACTTTGGAATAGGCATCCACACGGGCAGAGTCTTTGCGGGTACGATTGGCGCGGAAGACCGCATGGAATACACCATCATCGGCGACACCGTGAACACGGCAAGCCGCATAGAGTCGCTGTGCAAGACCTACAGGACGGACATCCTGCTTTCGGAAGCCTCCGCCGCGCATCTGGAGGCACCCCTGCGCGGGAACCTGCACTTTGTAGATGACGCCAGCATCCGCGGCAAGGAAGATAAAATTAAGCTGTATACCGCAGGCTGAAATCCTGATTTCTCCCTTGCGGTTTACGGAAAAACCTTGTTATAATAGTAGAAAGGGGCTGGTAGTTCCGGTGCCGCCGGGCGGTAATCCTTGTTGCGGAGGAGAGGAATGCTCTTTGCTGAAAAAACAATTCGTTTCATATCTCGTTCCCGGGCAGCCGCGGGCGTGGCGGTGCTGCTTGCGTGCAGCGCATTTCTGTGTGCAGCCTGCTCCCATGCCGTGAACTCCCGCGGCGGCGAGTTAAGCGGTGGTGGCGGTGGTTCCTCTTCATCCGCTGGGGCATCCCGCGGCTCGGTGCGCGGGGGAGCCGCTTCCGGCGGCAGCACCGGGGGCACTGCGCCCGACATTGTGATTGGTTCCGGCGGCGGAAGCTATTCGGTGGCTGCTGCCGGCCGCACCGACTACTATACCGATGTTTTGGGAACGGCCGCGCCGGATGCTTCTTCCACCGAGCTAGGCTATCTGGTTCTATCCCCGCTTTCCCCGCAACCTCCGGCCCGGCTGTATCAGGACTTTGACAGCGGCAAGAATGTGGTGTGGCGCGACTACACCGTAACAATTTCCGTGGACGGCGCAACGGCGCTCACCCACACTTTCAACGCCGGCGAAACGGAAGCCTGCGTGCTGGAAAACGTGCCCGTGGGCGCAAGCGTGCAGGCCTCTGCCACCATCACCGTTGACGCCGACGACAGCAGCGGCATTCCGGGCTATTCCTCGTTGATTGCGGCTCCTGTTACGCAGGTGATGGCCTCCGGTTCCAACAACATCATGCTGTGGGTCTCGTACCCCATCAGCTGCGTCATGGACAGCGGCCTTCCATCCGATGCGCCGTCGTATACCAGCACCGTTACGTCGTACACCGGCGCCGCTGCTACCGCACTGACCGCCCCGCCCGCCTCCTTTACGAGCACGGTTGACGGGCATACCTATACCTTCCGGGGCTGGAGCAAGGTTGACAGCACCACGGCCGGGGTGGATCCCACTGCCGCCGATTTCATCAAGCTGAGCGGCACCACGCTTCCGGCGAACGGGAACTTCAAGGGCAAGGTGGTGCTCTACGCGCAGTACACGCCGGACGACCCGCTGGTTGACGTGGTGTACAACCTGTCGCTGCCCGCCGCTGCGAACCCCGCATCCAGCAAGTTCAAGCTGCTTGCGACTGCCGGCGACGACACTTCCGCCATTACCGGAACCACCAAGCAAGTCTATGCATCCGACTTTGCCACAACAAACCATCTGGTGCCTTCAATTTCCGGCTACGTTAATTCGTCAAGCACCCCCACGGCGGCCTATGTTTTCAAGGGATGGAGCTATTCGGCCACCGCACCCCAGACGCTGGACTTTGACTGTTCAAGCGCCGCCGCTTTGATGGATGACGATATGCTGGTGAACCGCGACACAGACGGCAAGGTGCAGCTGTACGCCGTGTGGCAGGCGCCGTCAACAGACGCAGAGATTCTTGCTGCGTGGAAAGGTGTGACATATACCACCTCGGACTACAACAAATTCACCGAATTCAAGGTGTGCACAAAAGAGCAGCTGGCTTCCCTGATTGACGTGAGCAAGAATAACAGCATTGCAAGCTCCGTTGCGGGCAGCAATCCAAGCGGTTCTTCCTCGTCGGGACAGGGCTTTGCGGGCAAAACGATAACTCTCCTTGATAACATCAACATGGGGAGCATGACGTGCAGCGTTGACGGGGGAAGCTACCGCCGGATTAACTTTTATGGCACCTTTGACGGCAACGGCAAGACGCTGACCGCCAACATTACCGGCGGCAGCAATACCGGCCTGTTCTACTGCCTTGGAGACAACGGCGTGATAAAGAACCTGACGCTGGAAGGTTCCGTTAGCGGCACCGGCAACTGCACCGGCGGTCTTGTCGGCAACGCGAACGGTACCGGTTCAAGCATCCAGAACTGCACGGTGAACGCC